>JALOSN010000209.1 GCA_025458415.1 Hydrogenophaga sp. | reverse complement strand
AGGGTCTCGATCAGCTCATCCTTGGAATCCGGTCCGGGGTGCAGGAACTCGGCGAGTTTCTGGAGCAGACCGCGTTTGTCGGGTTGCCGCAGGCTGCGCTGCGGCCCGCTACTGGGAGGGGAGTCGGCCACTGAAGGAGGGCGGTAGTTGCGTCAGGGGGGAAGGATAACCGAAGGGGTCCCTGCCACGCAAAGGCCGCGGGGAGCTGCGCCCGCGGCCGACACTCACAGGCGCATGCGGCGCAGCACGTCCTGCGGCAGCGACTGCAGGCCTGACAGCACCCGCCAGAACAGGCGGGCCTGCGCCTTGAGGTGGTAGTCGGTCAGCGCCAGCTGCCGATCCACCAGCTCGCTGACCCTCGAGTCGAAGTCGGCCGGGGGCAGGCGCAGATGGGCCTCGCTCTCGGGTCCGTCGCGCTCGATGGTGGCGCCTGCCTTGCGGGCGATGCGCAACATGGCGGTGTTTTCGCTCAGCGCATGGATGAACAGCATCTGCACACCTTCGTTGCGGGCATGCACGACCGCCCGCCCGAACAGCTGGCTGCCATAACCCCGGCCGCGCGCGCTGCGCGAGACCGACACGCCGAACTCGGCACAGCTGAGGCAGCGCGGGTCGGTCGAAAACGCCAGGTGGGCCATGGCAATCAACTGCAGCCGGCGGTTGAAGATGCCCAGCAGTTCGTCCCGCTCGAAATTCAGCCGCTCGACATAGCGGCGGATCTGTTCGTCGGTCGCGGCATAGCCGAAACGCAGGTAGCGGTCCTGGGGCGGCAGCGCCAGCAGGTGGCGCGTGATCGCGCGTGCATGCGATCTTGAAAGTGATCGGATCGGCACGGTGGCCTGGGCGTCTGCGCGGCCAGGCTCGTTCGCGGGAGCGGCTGAGGGCGGCTGCTCAAGTGCCTGTGCAGGCGCGGGCGCCGAACCCAGCCATCGGGCTTCGTGGTTCATGCGCCGAATATAAGGGTAAACCCTATACCCACAAGCACCGGTGGTCACTCCACAGGCATTCGGCCGGGCGGGGGGTGACAAATGTCCGCCATCAGGCGTCCGGACGACCCTTCAGACCGGCAAGGCTGTGGTGCTCTTGACACGGTCCATCACGAAACTGGTCTTGCAATCCTGCACGCTGGGGTGCTTGAGCAGGGTGTCCATCTTCCCCTGTCAGCGCCACGCACTCGACCACCTCGTGCCAGCCCATCACGCTGGCACGAAACACATCCATCGGGTTGCGCTTGCTGCCCTCGGCGTGCTTTTCCAGCCGGACGTTCACATAGGCAGTCAGGCCCAGCCCCACCGACTCGGGCCGAACCAGCGCCACATAACGGTCGATCACCCCCACCTCTTCCAGCCGGCGGACCCGCCGGAGGACGGCGCTGGCCGACAGGCCCACCTGATCCGCGATCTGGTCAAAGGTGGCCCGGCCATCGGCCTGCAGTTTGCGCAGGATCTGCCTGTCGAGCTTGTCGAGTGCTTGCATCCCCCATATTGTGCAGTTTTGATGCAAGCTGGACAAGCGGAGCGCCCCAAAACGCAGCAATCGTGACACCCTGCGCCGATACAGTGAGGCTTTCGCGCCCACCACCAGGAGACAGCCATGAACGCAGCACTGCCCGAAACCGCCACCAGCACCCCAGCCAAGAGCGCCCCCTCGGGGGGCAGCGACGTACGCGAAGCGACGAGCGTGGGGGCTTGGTCGAACCCCATGGGCACCGACGGCTTCGAGTTCATCGAATACGCCGCACCCGACCCTGCCGCCATGGGTGCACTGTTCGAAAACATGGGCTTCAAGGCCATCGCGAGACACCGCCACAAAAACGTGACGCTGTACCGCCAGGGCGAGATCAACTTCATCATCAACGCCGAGCCCGACAGCTTCGCGCAACGTTTCGCCCGCCTGCACGGCCCCAGCGTCTGCGCCATCGCCTTCCGCGTCCAGGACGCCAAGGCCGCCTACGAGCGCGCCATTGCGCTGGGCGCCTGGGGCTACGCCAACGCCGCCGGCCCGGGCGAGCTGAACATTCCGGCCATCAAGGGCATCGGCGATTCCATCATCTATTTCATCGACCGGTGGCGCGGCAAGAACGGTGCCCAGGAAGGTGACATCGGCAACATCGGCTTCTACGACGTCGACTTCGAGCCCTTGCCTGGTGCCGAGCTCTATCCGGCGGGCCATGGCCTGACCTACATTGACCACCTCACGCACAACGTGCACCGGGGCCGCATGGCCGAATGGGCCGATTTCTACGAGCGGATCTTCAATTTCCGCGAGATCCGCTATTTCGACCTCGAGGGCCAGCAGACCGGCATCAAGAGCAAGGCCATGACCAGCCCCTGCGGCAAGATCCGCATCCCGATCAACGAGGAGGGCAACGACAAGGCCGGCCAGATCCAGGAGTACCTGGACCGCTACCACGGCGAAGGCATCCAGCACATCGCGCTCGGTTCGACCAACCTCTACGACACGGTCGACGCGCTGGAGCTCAACGGCATCAAGCTGCTCAACACCAGCGAGACCTACTACGAGCTGCTGCCCAAACGCATCCCCAACCACGGCGAAGACCTGGAGGCGCTCAAGCAGCGCAACATCCTGGTCGACGGTGTGCCGGGCGAGCTGTTGCTGCAGATCTTCAGCGAGAACCAGCTGGGTCCCATCTTCTTCGAGTTCATCCAGCGCAAGGGCAACGACGGTTTCGGCGAAGGCAACTTCAAGGCCCTGTTCGAGACCATGGAGCTGGACCAGGTGCGCCGCGGCGTGCTGAAGGACTGACATGGCCGTCGAACCCGTTGTCTACGGCGCCAGCGACCGGCCGCCACGCGGCGACTACGCCCGCGCGCGCGACGATTACACCTGCGAGCAGGACTGGGCGTCCTACACCGCCGCCGATCACGACACCTACCGGCGGCTCTATGAGCGGCAGTCGGCCCTGCTGCCGGGTCGGGCCTGCGATGCCTTCATCCGCGCCCTGCCTTCGCTCGGTATCAAGGACCACATCCCGCGGTTCGAGGAAATCAACGCCCGGTTGCGCACCGCCACCGGCTGGGAGATCGTGGCCGTGCCGGGCCTGATCCCCGAGCGTCCTTTCTTCGAGTTGCTGGCCAACCGGCGCTTCCCGGTGACCGACTGGATGCGCAGCCCGCAGGAGTTCGACTACATCGTCGAGCCGGACGTGTTCCACGACCTGTTCGGTCATGTGCCTTTGCTGTTCGACCCGGTGTTTGCCGACTACGTACAGCGCTACGGCCAGGGCGGG
This sequence comes from Hydrogenophaga sp., assembly GCA_025458415.1. GTDB lineage: Bacteria > Pseudomonadota > Gammaproteobacteria > Burkholderiales > Burkholderiaceae_C > Hydrogenophaga. The sequence continues at coordinate 3,401 of JALOSN010000209.1, read as the reverse complement.
CTCAAGGCCCATGACCTCGGTGCCGGCGAGCTGCTGTCGCGCCTGTACTGGTACACCATCGAGTTCGGCCTGATCCGCCAGAGCGACGGGCTGCGGGCCTACGGCGCCGGCATCCTGAGCTCGCCCGGCGAACTGCAGCACAGCGTCGGCACACCGGGCGTGCGTCGCATCGCCTTGGACCTGCTGCGATGCATGCGCACCCGCTACAAGATCGACGATTACCAGGCCACCTATTTCGTCATCGACAGTTTCGAACAGTTGTTCGAGATGACCGCACCGGACTTCACGCCCCTCTACGATGCGGTGCGTTCGTCCGGCGAGTTGGCCGCGGATGCGCAGATCGCCAGCGATTCGCCCATCACGGTCGGGTGAAAGGCCATGGCCACATGGGGCGTGGCCGGCAGGAACCGGTTGTCAGCGCCTTCCAGGGTGGCGGTCGAGGCCGGGAAGACGATGTTGTCGGCGCTGGAGTACCAGCACACAAAAGCCGCGTAGGTACCCTGGGGCCGCATCGCGCGCTCGCGCTGCTGCAGGCCCGACAACCAGGCGTTGGCGATCCGCATCTGCCGTCCATTGGCCACGTGGCTGAATTGCCCCAGCCAGGTACCGTGGTGGGGTGAACCGATCGTGATCACGCGCGACACGCGCTGGCCATGGGCTGCGCCCGCGACCAGCCAGGCGCGTGCGGCCAATCCACCCATGCTGTGGCAGACCAGCACCGGCGGCGGGCCACCGGCCGCTTCGGCCCGTGCGACCGCGTCTTCAATCAGTGGCACATAGTCGTCGATCGAGCCGAACACCGGCTCCAGATTGACCGATGCATACGCCTGTCCCCGCTTGCGCAGCCGTTGCATCCAGGGCAGCCAGAAACCCCGGTTGCAGACGAAACCATGCACCAGCACCACCGTCGGCAGGCCGGCCGGGCGGCCGGCGGACGCGGTGTCGGGCAGGCATCGCCAGCGAAACGGCTGTCGCCAGGCAAACACCAGCGGGGCCACCCGCACCTCCTGCCACCAGGCGGACAGCAGGGCCAAGGCACCGGCCCGCGGTGCCGGGTCGTCACGGTGCAGCCAGGCCACCAGCAGGAACTCCAGCGCCATGACCACGGCATAGCCGCACAAGACCAGGACGGCACCGGCCAGCACCCAGGCAGGCCCCCTGTCCCAGGCAAGCAGCGCCCAGCCGAAGACCAGGACGATGGCGCCCAGCACGAGGCCCTGCTGCAGACGGGCCAGACGCGAGGTGTGCTGACGCATGGGGCCGAAGGATTCAGCCCTCTCGGGCTTCCTTGTCGAGCCTGGCCAGCAGAGCGCGGGCCTCCTTCTCATGGACCTTGACCTCGTCCAGATTGGCCACCAGGTCGGCCATCTGCTCTTCAAGCTGCCGCCGGTGTTCGGCCAGAACAACCAGGAACTTGCGCAACTGGGGACCGGTGTCGCGCGGGCTGTCGTACATCTCGATGATGTCCTTGGCTTCGGTCAGCGACAGCCCCAGACGCTTGGCACGCAGGGTCAGTTTGAGTCGGGTGCGGTCGCGTGCGCTGTAGACGCGGTTGCGGCCACCGGGTCCTTCGCGCTTGGGCTGCAACAGCCCCATGTCCTCGTAAAAGCGGATGGCGCGTGTCGTCAGGTCGAACTCGCGCGCCAGATCGCCGATGGTGTAGGTGGGCTGTGTGGCCATGAAGGTGGGCAGGCGTGTCGGGTGGCGGACAGGCGGGGCCGACGAGGCTCCGTAGAATTCCTTTCCTCCAACATTGACGTTTACGTTCACGTCAAGACCCGATGTTAACGGAAGGCCACCGGCATGACACCCGATCGCGATGCGCTGGAGCGCCGTCTGCATTACCCGCTGGGGCAAGCGCTGCCCGGCATCGGGCAGGCCCTCCCGGTCGCCCCGGGCGTCAAGTGGGTGCGCATGGCCCTTCCATTTGCGCTTGACCACATCAACCTGTGGCTGCTGCGTGACCGGGTCGACAGCCGCGAGGGCTGGACCATCGTCGACTGCTGCATCGCCCACGACAGCGCACGTGAACAATGGGAGCAGCTCTTTGCCCGGGAGCTGGAGGGCCTTCCGGTGCTGCGCGTGCTGGTGACCCACATGCACCCGGACCATATCGGTTTGGCGCAATGGCTGTGCGAGCGGTGGCAGGCACCCCTGTACATCAGCGCCACCGATTACCACATGGCCCGACTGGGCTCGCAGAGCACCACCGGTTTCGGGGGCGATGCGGCCGCCCGACACTTTGCCCAGCACGGCTTGATCGACCCGCAAGATCAGCAGCGCATCCGCGCGCGCTCGGGCTATTACCCGGGTCTGGTGCCCGGTGTGCCCGCCACGTTCTCCCGGCTGCTGGACGGGACGCGTCTGGCGATCGGCGGACACCACTGGCGCTGCATCGCCGGGTACGGCCATGCGCCCGAACACATGGCCCTGTACAGCGAGGCACTCGGCGTGCTGATCAGCGGAGACATGGTGCTGCCCCGCATTTCCACCAATGTCAGTGTCTATGACCAGGAGCCGGAAGCCGATGCGCTGTCGCTTTTCCTGACGTCGCTGGAACGATTCCTGCCGCTGCCCGAGGACACCCTGGTGCTGCCTTCCCACGGCAAGCCGTTCAAGGGACTGCACGAACGGATCCGGCAACTGCAGGACCACCACCAGGATCGGCTGCACGAGGTGTCCCAGGCCTGCCAGCAGCAGGCCTGCTCGGCGATGGACATCGTCCCGGTCCTGTTCCCACGCGCACTGGACCTGCACCAGACCACCTTTGCCATGGGCGAAGCGATTGCCCACCTGCACCGGCTCTGGTACCAGGGCCAGCTCCAGCGTGAGTGCGGGGCCGACGGTGTCTTCAGGTTCACGGCCCGGGGCTGAGGCCTCCCCCGCCCGGTACATCGTTGCAGGCTGACAACAAAGCCATGTTCCCGCCGATGGTCTTGAGTGCTTCTCATTCTGGTATTTGACCGACGTACCAGCGGCCCCCAGCGTGTGCACAGGGTCGGCGTCCAAAAGGGTGGCGCGTACGGCATGCCCGGGCATTCAGGCCATGCAGCGTCGTCGCTGCCGGCAAGATGTTGAATATGACGCATTCCTGATAACCATCGCCGGTCATGTTCTGGCACTTTGCTCTGCGCAAGTGGGTGGAACTTCATCACACCAGCCCATTTTTTCACTGGGCGCTGGCGCCCAAACGCGGTAACTTGCCCGAACTGTCCCAGTCCGCTGCGCCTCCCTGGCCGCCGCAACCCAGAAGAAGTGATGATGTCGTTGAAGCTTTACCAGGATTGGACACTGCTCGAACAGGAAGCAATGCGCGCCTGGTGCGAGCTGTTCCGGGTGACCCGCCAGCCCGTTCGCGAGGTGGTTTCGCAGGTGGTTCGCGAGGGTGCCGAGGTGCTCGC
>JALOSN010000208.1 GCA_025458415.1 Hydrogenophaga sp. | reverse complement strand
TTCAACCCGATCCAGCCGGCCGCCGCCCGCTGGCTGCGCGAGCTGTGCGACCGGCACGGCATCCTGCTGATCGCCGACGAGGTGCAGACCGGCTTTGCGCGCACCGGCAGGATGTTTGCCATGGAGCACTACGGCGTCAAGCCGGACCTGATCACCATGGCCAAGAGCATGGCCGGCGGCACCACCCTGTCGGCCGTCTCGGGCCGTCAGGCGGTGATGGACGGCCCGGCGCCGGGTGGCCTGGGTGGCACCTACGCCGGCAACCCGCTGGCCATTGCCGCCGCGCTGGCGGTGCTGGATGTGATGGCCGAAGAACGGCTGCCCGAGCGTGCGCAACAGCTGGGTGACCGCCTGATCGCCCACCTGAGCGCGGCGCGTGCCAGGCACCCGCGCATCCATGATGTGCGTGGCCTGGGCGCCATGGTGGCCTGCGAGCTGGTCGATGCCCACGGGGCACCCGACGCCGACGCCACCAAGCGGGTGCAGATGGCGGCGCTCAAACGCGGTCTGCTGCTGCTGACCTGCGGCGTCCACGGCAACGTGATCCGCTTCCTGTTCCCGCTGACCATCGAGAACGCGATCTTCGACGAGGCGCTGGGTATTCTGGACGCGGCCCTGGCCGAAGGCCTGGCCTGATTCACCGTCACCTCAGCCGGGTTCGCCCGGCTTTTTTGTGCTCGCCAACCCATGAGCCTTTCCAGCCTGGACACACAGATGCACACCCTGCGCCAGCAGGGCATCCACTCGGTGATGACCACCTTCACCGACCTGCTGGGCGCGCCCAAGGGCAAGCTGGTGCCACTGGAGGCGCTGCCCGATGTGGTGGCCATCGGGGCCGGTTTCGCCGGGCCGAGCATCTGGGGCACGGGCCTGCCGCGCATGGGCGAGCGCAGCGAGTACTTCGGTCGCGTGGTGCCCGAGAGCCTGCGGCCGCTGCCCTGGCTGCCCGGCGTGGCGCACGCGGTGTGCGACGGCTTTGCAGGCGGGCAGCCGCTGGACACCTGTTCGCGCCAGGTGCTGCGGCGCCAGCTGGCCCGGCTGCGTGAGCGGGGCTGGACGCTGTGGGTCGGCATCGAGCCCGAGTTCTTCCTGCTGCACCGAGGGGCCGACGGCCGCCTTGGGGTGGCCGACAGCGAAGACCGGCTGGACAAACCGTCCTACGACCTGCAGGCCATCGTGCGCAACCACGCTCTCCTGGACGACATGCGCCGGCACCTGGTGGCACTGGGCTTCGGCCTGCAGCAGATGGACCACGAGGACGCCTGCGGGCAATACGAGATCAACTACCGGCACGACGAGGCGATGGCCGCGGCCGACCGCTTCCAGCTGTTCAAGCTCACCGCCCACGCGGTGGCGGCGCAGCATGGCCTCGTCTACTCGGGCATGCCCAAACCGCTGGCGCGCGCACCGGGCAGCGGCCTGCACTTCCACCTCAGCCTGACCGGCGCCGACGCTCAGGCCCTGATGGCCGATCCGGCCGGGCCTCTCGGCCTGAGTCCCGCGGGCCAGCGTTTTGCGGCCGGCCTGTTGCACCACGCCGACGCGCTGGCGGCCGTCTGTGCACCCACGGTCAACAGCTACAAGCGGCTGGCGGTCAGCGAGAGTGCTTCGGGCACCACCTGGTCGCCGGTGTGGAAAGCGGTGGGCGACAACAACCGCACCTGCCTGCTGCGCGCGGTCGCCGGTCGCTTGGAGTGGCGCCTGCCCGACCCCTCGTGCAACGTCTACCTGGCGCTGGCGGCCACGCTGGCGGCCGGCCTGCACGGCATCGATGATCCGACTGTGCCCGGGCCCACCGTGCGCGACGACGACCTGTACGCGTGCCATGCGCAGGGCGGCACCCTGCCGCCGCGCCTGCCGCGCGACCTTGGCGCGGCGCTGGACGCGCTGGCGCTCGACCGGCCGCTGGTTGATGCCCTGGGCGAGACTGTTTGCGGGCAGTTCCTGGCGCTCAAGCGCGCCGAGTGGGCCCAATGGCATGCCCATGTGAGCGACTGGGAATGGCAGCGCTACGCGGCGGCCGGCTGAAGGCCGGCCGGGTGGCGGGTGATTCGCGATAATCGCCCGCTTGAACCTGCCGACCACCCCCAAGACCTGGACCAAGACCGCCGAGCGGCCGTTGCGCAGCACCGGCAGTGCGCTCGGTGTGTGGTTGTTCTCGCGTGTGCTGGGTGTGCCCGTGCCCTGGTCCGCCATCCACCAGACCGACGGCGCGCTGCTGCTGGCCCACGAGCACGAGCGGCTGGTCGCGCTGGCAGCGGCCGGTGAACGGGTCCCGCCCGTGCTGGCCTTTGATGGCCGGCAACTGGTGACCGGCGACGTGGGCACCACGCTCGAAAACCTGCTGCACCGCATTCCCGAGGCCGACCGGCTGCCCCTGATGTGTGCTGCAGCGACCGATCTGGCGGGTTTCCATTCGCGTGGCCACTGGCATGGGGGGGCACAGGCGCGCAACCTGACCTGGGATGGCCAGGGTTTTGCCCGGCTCGATTTCGAGGAGTGCCTGCACCCGCCGCTGCCCCTGCAGACGGTGCAGCTCTATGACGCCCTGCAGCTGGTGCTGTCGCTGGCGCGTTTTCTGGAGCCGCTGGGCCCGAAGGCGGTGTTCGAGGTGTTGCAGGCCTACCGGCAGGCCGCTGGCGGCGGCCCCGATCTGGCGGGCTTCGTGCGCCGCCTGCTGCCCCGCCTGCGCTGGCTGCTGCGTATCGCCGGCTGGTCGACCCGGCTGGACAGCTCGCGCGAGGTCACGCGCCTGCGCATCCTGCTGGCCGGCATGCACCGTTTTGTCGACCCGGCTCAGGTCCGGTAGCCCGGGTCCAGCCGCTCCAGCTTGCGCAGCAGGGCAGGCCAGGCCAGCTGGGCGCCCTGGCCTGCGGTGGCGACCCGCATCACGTCGGCCATGCCGGCCAGGATGGCCGGGTTGACCGACACCAGCTCGCCGCCGGCCTGGGCGTCGATCTGGATGCGGCAGGTGTTCTCCAGCGTGTACATCGACAGGAAGGCATCGGCGATGCTGCGGCCCACGGTCAGCAGGCCGTGGTTGCGCAGCACCAGGAAGTTGGCGTTGCCCAGGTCGGCCTGCAGGCGTGGCTTTTCGTCGGGGCGGAAGGCGACGCCCTCGTACTCGTGGTAGGCCAGCGAGGCCAGCACAAAGGTGCTCTGCTGGCTGATCGGCAGGATGCCGCATTTCTGCGCGCTGACCGCCACGCCGGCGCGGGTGTGGGTGTGCAGCACGCACTGGGCCTCGGGCCGGGCCTCGTGCACCGCGCTGTGGATCACGAAGCCGGCCGGGTTGACCGGGAAGGGCGAGTCGATGAGCTTGTTGCACGCCATGTCCACCTTCACCAGGCTGCTCGCCGTGATCTCGTCGAACATCAGGCCGTAAGGGTTGATCAGGAACTGGTGCTCGCCACCGGTGACGCTGTCGGGCAGCTTGGCGCTGATGTGGGTGAACACCAGGTCGGACCAGCCATAGGCCGCCACCAGCCGGTAGCAGGCTGCGAGGTCACAGCGCAGCGCCCATTCCTCGGCGCTGACCTGGTTCTGGAGCGAGGGGATCGAAAGCATGGCATGTCTCCTGTGCCGCGTCGGGATGCGCGGCTGAAGGCGACATGGTCGCGCGCAGAGGGCATGGGGGCTGTCACAGGACGGACAAGCCAATTGTCCGGAGCGAGGTGCCTCGATCAAGCGATCACGGCGGAACCGGCTTCGCCGGGCCGCACGTGATGTCACCCCTCAGGGGGGAAGCCGCGCAGCGGCGAAGGGGGGTTACCTGGCCTTGCACGTGTTGAAGCCCAGCAGCGCGTAGGGCGGGCACCAGCCCATCAGGCCGGTGAGCAGGGGCACGACGCCGATGTAGCCCCACAGGCCCACGGTGCCGGTGGCGGCGGCCGCGATGAGGGCCAGGCCGACGATGATGCGCAGGGTGCGGTCGATGCCG
>JALOSN010000207.1 GCA_025458415.1 Hydrogenophaga sp. | reverse complement strand
GTGCGCGCCGGGGCCGATGCCTGTGAGCGTGTCGGCGACGGTCTGGTGGCGGCCCACATCATTGCCCGCGTCCACGGCGAGGTGGAAGGCATTCTGCCGATGCGCCCCGATGCCGAGGGCAGTGGTCGCGACCTGGAGGTCGCCACCGTGCGCAGCTGAACATCCCCACGACGCAGTCCACGGCTGGCGAAGACACCATGGCGTCCGACAACCGCACGATCGGCTGGCTCAACCGGGCCTTGCAGCATGAGCTCACCGCCGTGCAGCAGTACCTGGCGCAGTCGGCCCTCTCGCGGCTCACGGGCGACGAGGTCTCGGCGCTTCGATGGCGCGAGGCCGCGCTGCACGAGCTGTCCCATGCCGAGCGGCTGATGCATCGGCTGTTGCAGCTGGGGGCGGCTCCGTCGGCCGGCAACCTGGCGCCGGCACGCCTGGGCCGGGGACCTCAGGACTTCGACGCCATCGATGCACCGCTGGAGAGGGCGGCCATCCGGCTCTACCAGGATGCGGCCGAACATGCAGGTCGGGTGCGCGATGCGCAGACCGAGTCCCTGCTGCGTGGACTGCTGCAGGATGAAATCCGGCACCTGGCCCGCCAGGCGTCGACACCGTGAAACCGAACCAGGGCCTGTCGGGCCAGGAGATCGAGATGAGCCATTCGCAGGTACCCGGCTGGACGCATGGCAGCCGCCCCGACCACCTGTTCCGCCGATTCGCTTTCCAGAGCTACGGGCAGACCCGCGCCTTTCTCGATGAGCTGGCCCGCCTGAGCGAAAAGCTGGGGGTCACCGTGCAGAACATCGGGTTCGGGACGCAGCATGTCAACGTGACCATTGCGGCCGTGGGCGAGACCCTGACCGAACAGGACCGTGCGCTGGCCGAGCGCCTGGGCGAGATCGCGACAGCACAGCCGTCTCCATGCCCCTGTCGATTGCCCTGGTGAACCAGAAGGGCGGCAGCGGCAAGACCACCCTGGCCGTGAACCTGGCGGCAGCGCTGGCTGCCCGCGGTCCGACAGCGGTGCTGGATCTGGATCCCCAGGGTTCGGCCCGGCAGTGGGCCGCGTCGGGCCGGATGACCATGGCGGTACACGCGGTGGACCCGGCGCAGGGCGATCGATGGCTGCAGTCCCTCGACGGGATGAGGCACCTGGTGTGGGACTGCCCGCCCTCGGCTGACCATCCGGCCACCGAATGGACCCTCTCGCGCGTGCAGTGGGTGCTGGTGCCGGTGCTGCCATCGCCAGTCGACCTTTGGGCCAGCTGGCAGCTGGTGCGCGCGGTCGAGGCGGCGCGGCGGCGCAACCCGGGCCTGAAAGCCCGCCTGGTGCTCAACCAGGCCGAGCCTGCCAGCGCCCTGTCGGCGGCCATGCAGAGCGCCCTCGGCGAGTTCGGCCTGCCGGTGCTCACCGCCTGCGTGCGCAAGCGTGCGGCCTTTCGCGTGGCCGCCCTCGAAGGGGTGTCGGTCCACGGTCTGGGACGGCGCGGCCAGGCGGCCGCGCAGGATATCGACGGTGTGATGGAGGAGTTGCTGGCATGAAATCCGTTTCCCGAAAACTGACCGACAGCGTTCGTTCAGCCCGTTCCGGGCAAGCCCCGTCGCTTCGACCCACCGGGTCATCGTCCGACGCGGGTTCGCCGCCCTCACCCAGGGGGCCTGGGGACCCACCCCTTTCTCCCCCGTCCGACACCGGCCAGGCAGCCGTGCCCCTTGCGTCGGACGGTCAGCTGTTTCCGCCGCGCATCTGGCCCGACTGAGGTCCGACCACCCGCGCCTAGCCATCGCCCTCCGTTGCCGATCCGCCGATTCCCATGCGAACCAACACCTCCCGCCATTACCGTCAGGCCGACCCGCGTGCTGCCGTCGGCGTCTCGCCCCCATTCGGCCAGGGTGTGCCGCCGGTCCACACCGCGGCCGCACCGACCACAACCTTCCAGGCCAGCCGCATCGTGTCCGATGTGAGCGGACCCGCCACGCCGGCGCCGGGCACTGGCGGGCTGGATGCCTACCGCGTCCCGCGTGAGCCCTACTGGCGGCCGGTGGCCGATGAAGTCGCCCTCTACGAGGCCGCCTATGCCGTCCGCATGCCGATCATGCTCAAGGGACCGACCGGTTGCGGCAAGACCCGATTTGTCGAGTACATGGCGTGGAAGCTGGGCAAGCCTTTGATCACCGTGGCCTGCAACGAGGACATGACAGCTTCCGATCTGGTGGGGCGTTTCCTGCTCGATGCGCAGGGCACACGCTGGCAGGACGGTCCGCTGGCCATGGCGGCCCGCCTGGGAGCCATCTGCTACCTGGATGAAGTGGTCGAGGCGAGGCAGGACACGACGGTGGTGATCCACCCGCTCACCGATGCCCGCCGCATGCTGCCGCTGGAGAAAAAGGGTGAGGTGGTGAATGCCCACCCCGACTTCCAGCTCGTGATCTCCTACAACCCCGGCTACCAGAGCCTGATGAAGGACCTCAAGCAGTCGACCAAGCAGCGCTTCGGTGCGCTCGATTTCCATTACCCGGTGCACGAGGTGGAGACGGAGATCGTGGCACACGAGTCGGGGGTCACGGCCGAGGTGGCCGCCAAGCTGGTGCACATTGCCGAACGCGCCCGCAACCTCAAGGGCCACGGGCTGGACGAAGGCATCTCCACCCGCATGCTGATCCATGCGGCCAGTCTCATCGTGCGGGGTGTGCCGGCCCTGGGGGCCTGCCGAATGGCACTGGTTCGACCGATCACCGACGACCCGGACATGCGTGACGCGCTCGATGCCGCGGTGACGACCTACTTCTGACCCCACGTCCTGCCACGACCTGCCGCCCATGGCCATCCTGCTCGAAGACCACCGGGAACTGCTGGCCGACCTGCCGCACGACGCGCAGTCGGTGCTGCGCGCATCGTGGCAGGAAGCCACCCGTGCCCTGTCGGCCCGCGGACTGGACAACTACCTGCGCAGTGCACTGGCCTTGCATCAGCTGGGGCGGGGCGAAGAGCTGGTGGTCAGTTACCTGCAGCACCTGCCTTCGGTGGCGCGTGCGCTGGGCGAAGACGTTTTGCCCGACCTGGTCAATTTCCTGCTGGCCATGGCATCCAAAACCAGCGGCCAGGTACTCACCCTCGTGGTGCAGACCGCGCCGCTGGCCGCTGAACGGCTGGCCGACGCCGAGCTGTTTCGCCAGTACCTCCAGGTGCTCTCGCTCATGCTGGCGCAGGTGCCGCGCGGACTGCGACCCATGCTGGAGCACCTGGACCGGCTGCTGACCCAGCTCACCCTGGGCGGGCTGCGGCGCTGGGTGCAGTGGGGTGCCCAGGCCTACCGCGCGGACTTCGAGGGGCAGCAGCGCTATTTTTCGCTTCAAAGCCCGGATGCTCTGGCCGTGCTGCAGCAGGAGCGACGAGGCACCCTGTTCGTCGATGTGCAGCGAAAGCTCAACATCTACCTGCGCGCCATGTGGGGTCGCAACTTCTTCATGCGGCCCACGGCTGGGGATTTCGAGTCGCGCGAAGGTCTGCGACCTTTCATCGAACGCTTTGTCATCCACCTGGCCGATGCCTATGACGATGCGCGTCCCGACGGCGAGGCCACAATGCCGGAGGCGGTGACGCCGGCACTCGAGGTGTACCGTGCAGCCGCCAACCATTGCGCGTCCCACCTGGTGTTCGGCGGCCTGGCACTTGACGAGGAGGGCCTGGATCCGCTGGAGAGGGCGCTGGTGGAAGCGGTGGAGGACATGCGGGTGGAACACCTGGCGTGCCTCCGCTTCCCGCGCATGCGCGAGGGCTGGCTGGCCCTGCATCCGACGCCCTTGGGTCCGGTGCGGCGGGCCGGCGACCTCATCGGCCGCCTGGCGCGTGCATGGCTGGCCGGTGTGGGGGACGACGCGCATCCCTGGGTGAACCAGGGCTTGGCCATGGTGGCGACCTGGCCCGATTTCGATGATCCTGCGCGCAGCCGGGAGACCGGTCTGGCGCTGGCTGCCAGCCTGCGCGAGGCTTTGAAGCGCGATGGTCTGCCCTTCTTTGTCTCCCGACTGGATGGACAGCGCGCCGTCTACCGGGACGACAACCGGTCGATCTGGGTCGGGGGCCGCTACGACGAGGCCGAGGCGCTGGTGGCGACCTGGGGCCCGCGCCAGGTGCGCCGCAAGGCCAGCCTGATGGAAATGGTCAACGAGGTGGCGGTGGAGTTCGCGGGCGACGATGCCCAGGAAATCTGGGTGCTGCCCACCGAATTCTGGCTGGACGAAGAGGGCGTGACGATCAACAGCCTGGAAGGGCGTGCGCCGGTGGCCGATCCGGTGCACTACCCGGAGTGGGACTACCAGCTCCAGCTGGACCGCCCCGACTGGGTGACGGTGCTTGAGCGCCGTCCGCCTCCTGGCGACCTGGCGCTCATCGACCAGGTGGTGGCCGACCACAAGCCGGTCATCGGGCGCCTTAGGCAGCTGATCGAAGCGATGGCGCCCCAGGGCGTGCAGCGCGTGCGCCGTCTTGAGGAGGGCGACGACATCGATCTCGAGGCTGCGTTGCGTTCGTATGTGGACCTTCGCCTGGGCCGTCAGCCCGATCCGCGCATCATGATGCGCCAGCAGCGCCACGTGCGCGATGTGGCCGTCATGGTCCTGCTGGACCTGTCCGAATCGGCCAACGACACGGTGCGCGGCCAGTCGCAGACCGTGCTCGAACTCTCCCGCTCGGCCAGCGTCCTGCTGGCCGAGGCCCTGCACCGCCTGGGAGACCGGTTCGCGCTGCACGGCTTCAGCTCCGACGGCCGGCACGACGTGCATTACCAGCGCTTCAAGGACTTTGACGAACCCTGGGGCGACCTGGCCAAGGCCCGGCTGGCGGGCATGAAGGCCGCC
>JALOSN010000206.1 GCA_025458415.1 Hydrogenophaga sp. | reverse complement strand
TGCCGGCCTGTCCGATCCGGACGATCCGGACGCCTCGCTGACCGACTTCACCGGCCGCAAGCGGCTGTGGATCGAGGTCGGCCAGCCGGAGGACAAGCCGCTGTCCAAGGCCTGCAGCCAGGCCGACGCGGTGGTGGTCTATGCCTTCGGCTCGGCCGCCGAGGTGTGGTGGAGGGGCATCGAAAGCAAGCTGACCCGGCTGGACCGGTTGCAGGTCTGGCGCCTGCCGCACGAGCAGGCCCAGGCACTGACCCAGCTGGCGGAGCGCAGCATGCAGCTGCAGGCGCTGATCCAGGACGGCGCCATCACCCTGTCCAGCAACCAGGGCAGCGTGCACCTGGAGCCGTTGCGCTGGAAATGAGGCGTTGCGGGCGCTCAGGCGCCGTGCTTGCCAGCGTCCCAGGCCTGGGGACCCAGCACCTGACGGGCCAGCGCGGCCGGCACCGCCTCCAGCGGCGTGGCCATGGTGTCGTTCCAGCGGTTGAGGAAGGCGAACATCGCCACCACCCCCAGGATCTCAACGATTTCGCCCTCGCTCCAGTGCCGCTTCAATTGATCAAACTGATCGTCCGTCACCGCATTGGGCTGCGACGCCGCGGCCAGCGCAAAGTCCAGCGCGAGCCGTTCTCGCTCGCTGTAGTGCAGGCTGCTGGCATAGGTCCAGACATCGGCCAGCTTGGCCTCGCTGATGCCGAAGTTCTTCGCACCCAGCAGGGTGTGGGCCTGGCAATACAGGCATCCCGAAACCTTGCTGACCACGTGACCGATCAGGCGGCGAAAACCCAGGTCGACTTCGCCCTGCGGATCCATGACCGCCGCGTTGAGCACGGCCAGTGCACGCGCCAGCTTGGGCTTGCGCTGCATGGTCAGCACGCTGTTGGGGGTGAAGCCCAGTGTGCCCAGAAAGAAGTCGAAGTGCTCCTTCAGCTCGGGCGTGGTTTCGGGTGGCAGGGGCTGCAAGCGGGCCATGGGTATCTCCGGTGACATGACGGGTGTGATGGCGGCACTGTAAGCGCAAGGCGCGGCCTCATCCGGGCCAGCAGCGGCGGTAACGGCCGTCGGCGTCGTGGTCCTGCGTCTGCTTGTCCAGGTTGAAACGCCGGCCGCCGCGCGGGTCGGTGCCCACGCCGGCGATGTAGGCCCAGTTGCCCTGGTTGCTGTACACGTCGAAATCGATCAGACAGTGTTCGAACCAGGCCGCGCCGGCCCGCCAGTCGCCGCCCAGATCATGGATCAGGGCGCTGGCGACAATCTGCCTGAGGCGGTTGGACAGGTAGCCGGTGTGGTTCAGCTCGCGCATGGCGGCGTCGACCAGCGGCAGGCCCGTGCAGCCCTCGCGCCAGCGGGCCTCGGCCGCCGGGTCGCCCGCTCGCGGTGCAGGCAACCGGTCCCGGGCCAGGCCCCGTGCCGCGAACAGGCGCACGCCGTGGTGGCGCATCACGAAACGGAAGTGGTCGCGCCAGAGCAGCTCGAACCACAGCCAGTAGCTGCCCTCGCTGGCGCCGCGCTCGGCCTCGAACGCCCTCAGCTGTGCCATCACCTGGCGCGCCGACAGCGCGCCCACCGCAAGCCACGGCGACCAGTGGCTGGCAAAGTCGCGGCCGCTCAGGGCGTTGCGGGTGGCCTTGTAGGTGTGGGGGCTGCCGGCCGCGAGGTAGCGGACCAGGTGATCCAGCGCAGCGGCCTCATGCCCTTGCCAGGCGGCGCTGCCATACGGAAAGGACGAGCGTTCGTCGGTGGCGCCTTCCGGCAACGGCGGTGGCGCCTGTGGATCGGGTCGCTCCAGCCGATCGGGCCAAGGTGGCAGCTGCTTGGGGGCGGGCAGCGGTTCAGGCGCTTGCAGCCCGGCGCGCTCCACCCCCTGGCGGAAGGCGGTGAAGACGTCGGGCACACGCTGATCGGGCCAGGGCAGGTCGTCGGGCGCCAGCAGGCTGGACTGCCAGACGGTTTCCACGCGAAGGCCGCCACCCTGCAAGTCCCGAACCTCGGTCAGTTCCTCCGGCGCCTCGATGGCCTCGGCCACCACGTCGCAGGCGCCCATCCGCCGGGCCAGTTCAAGCAGACAGGCGGGCGCGGCATCGTCCAGCACCCACAGGTCGCTGCCCAGCCGCTGCAAACGGCCCGCCAGGCCCGCCAGGGCCTGCCGGCGAAACGCCCGCCGATGCGCTCCCACACGGTCGAACCCCCAGCGGGTGGGGACGGGGACCGACGCGCTGTGCCAGGCCACCGGCAACAGCGACAGCGCTTCACGGCGGCAACGCTCGACGGACCGCAGCAGCGCCGGGTTGTCGTGCAGGCGCAGGTCGTTGCGGAACCAGTGGATCAGAACACCGGCCATCAGAACAGGGACTGCTGCGCCAGCTCGGCGGCACTGCGCCGGCGTGCGGGCTGTTCGCGCCGGCCGGCGCGGGAGGCGTGGCGTCGGACGACCGCCGCCTCGGCGGCCTGCACCTCGGGACGCGCACGCAGCGCGTGCATGCGGGCCTTGGCCTGGCGCAGCGCCGCGTCGAGATCGACCAGGGGCATGGGAATGTCCACCCCGACACGGACACCACAACGGAGCTGGGTCTCGGCCGGCATGCGCCAGGGCTCGAACAGCCAGGCATCGGGCACCCGCCGCATGGCGGGCAGCCAGCGGCGCACGAAGCGCCCGTGCGGGTCCTGGTCGCGTGCCTGCTTGACCGGGTTGTAGACCCGGGTGGTGTTGATGCCGGTGGTGCCGCTTTGCATCTGCAGCTGGCTCCAGTGGATACCGGGTTCGTAGTCGACGAACTGGCGCGCCAGCCACAGGCCCACCTCACGCCAGTGCAGCCACAGCGGGTAGGCGGCGACCGACACCAGCATGGCACGCATGCGGAAATTCAGCCAGCCGGTCTCTCGCAACATGGCCACACAGGCATCGACCAGGGGCCAGCCGGTGCGACCCTGCACCAGCGCCGCAAAGCGTTCGTCCGACCACTCGTCCTCGCGCAGGCCGTCGTAGCCGCGGTGCAGGTTGCGCCACTCCAGCTCTGGCTCCGACTCCAGCTTCTGGATGAAGTGGCAGTGCCAGGCCAGGCGGCTCTGAAAACCTTGCAAGCCGTGGCGGTGACTCTGAGCCTCGGTGGGCAGCTGCGCCAGCCGTGCCTGGGTGGCCTGCTCGACCTCGCGCAAACCCAGACAACCGTGGGCCAGATAGGGCGAGAGCCTCGAACAGGCGGAAACGGCCGACAGCGGCGATGAGATACCACCCCGGTAGCGCAGACTGCGTTCGCGCAGGAAGTCATCCAGCACCGCCAGCGCTGCACGCCGCCCGCCGCGCTGCCGCCACGGCGCATCGGCGTCGGTCAGGCCCAGCTGGTGCGCCTCCGGAAGCGCCGACACGCAGTCGGGCTGCCGGGCCTCGTCGATGCGCAAAGGCGCAACCACGGCCGGGTCTGCCATGAAGGCATCGCGCCGGCGCTGCCAGCCGTCCCGCTCGCGGAGACCCCGGACCACGCCGTACTGCGGCCATTCGCACAGGCTCACGCCCTGGGCTCGGCACCAGGCCGCCACTGCCCGGTCCCGCACATAGGTCCAGCCGTTGCCGGTTTCCTCATGGGCATGCACGGCGACAAAGGGCGCCCTTGCGTGCAGGTGGGACAACACCGCCACCACATCACCGACGCGCACCACCAGGCGGCCACCCCGTGCGCGCAACTCGCGGTCCAGATCCTGCAGGCTCTCTCGCACGAAACCCCATTGCCGCGCAGAAGCGTCGGGCTGCGCCCACATGTCCGGCTCGACCACGTACAGACACAGCACCGGTCCGGCCTGCGCTGCCGTGGCCAGCGGCGCATGGTCGTGCAGCCGCAGGTCGCGCTTGTACCAGACCACCCGGTAGGTCATGTTCAGCCAGGCAAGGGCGATTGATCGACCCAGATCAGGGCACCGGTATCGATGCCCAGGCTGCGCGCACGCGCCAG
>JALOSN010000205.1 GCA_025458415.1 Hydrogenophaga sp. | reverse complement strand
TTGATGCTCTGGTAGCCGCCGAGTGCCGTCTGGATCGCCCATTGACCCGGCACGTTGGCGCACAGGCGCATGTTCGAGAGCATATTCAAACCCTCGATGTAGTCACGCGCCGGCTTCTTGTCGCCCGACACCACCAGCCAACCCGCCCGGTAACCACAGGAGCGGTAGCTCTTCGAGAGCGAGTTGAAGGTCAGCGTCAGGACATCGTCCGACAGACTGGCAATGGCGGTGTGATGACTGCCATCGTAGAGTACCTTGTCATAGACCTCGTCGGCGAAGATCACCAGCCCGTGCTCGCGCGCAATCGCCACGATCTGGCGCAGAAGCTCATCGGGATACAGTGCACCGGTCGGGTTGTTGGGGTTGATGACCACAATGCCCTTGGTGGCCGGCGTGATTTTGCGGCGGATATCGTCAAGGTCAGGCAGCCAGCCCCTGGACTCGTCACACATGTAGTGCACCGGGGTGCCGCCGGACAAGCTGACCGCTGCGGTCCATAGAGGGTAGTCCGGCGAGGGCAGCAGCAACTCGTCCCCGTTGTCGAGCAAGGCGTTGGTCGCCATCACGATCAGTTCGCTGGCTCCATTACCCAGGTAGATGTCATCGAGGGTTACACCCGCGACGCCCTGTTTCTGGGCCGAACACCGCCAGGTTGCCGATGTTGAGCTTGATGATCTTGTGGCCCTCTTCCTCCATCTGCCGCGCCGCGTCCATGATCGGACCACGAATGTCATAGCAGAC
The DNA here is from genome assembly GCA_025458415.1 of Hydrogenophaga sp. Classification (GTDB taxonomy): domain Bacteria; phylum Pseudomonadota; class Gammaproteobacteria; order Burkholderiales; family Burkholderiaceae_C; genus Hydrogenophaga. The sequence continues at coordinate 8,076 of JALOSN010000205.1, read as the reverse complement.
GTTGGCCAGCTTGGCGGATTTCTGGACAGTCTTCAAGATCCCTCCCGATCGGGGCTCAATGGATGGAACCCCGGACGCCAAGTCCAATGCCACGCTATAGTCATCCTGTCAGACGCGTACCGGGCATCCGGGGAAAACCCGCAATTTGACCACAGTTCGCCTACGTTCCCGGCACAACGTCCGCCTTTTCACACCATCCTGGCCACCATGAAACTGCACGCCGACCGGCACGACACACTGGCCATCACCGCCTACGGAGAGGGCTGGATCGCCGTCAACGGCCAGCGCTATGAGGGCAGCGTGGTGGTTTCCTCGACCGGACGTATTGAGCCGTGGGCCTGTGAACGCCTCGAAGACCTGACCGCTGAGCACTTCGCCCGCTTGCCCATGGGCGACACGGCCGACCCGGAACTGGTGGTATTCGGCAGCGGTTCCCGTCTCCAGTTCGTACCAGCTGCATTGCTCAGCGGCTTGACGTCCCGCCGGATCGGCGTCGAAACCATGGACACACGGGCGGCCTGCCGGACCTACAACATTCTGGCCGGCGAGGGCCGGCGCGTCATCGCAGCCCTGCTCCTGGGCAAGGACGGCGCCCACCCCGATCCCGGTTCGGGGTAAAATACCGGTTTGTTTCCTGCCCTGCCTCCAGCAGGGAAAACAGTGCCGGTGGCTTCGGGCCGGACTGCAGAGCCGCAACAGCGAAGCCAAGATTCGGGTCTGCGTTCAGCGTGCTGCCGGACGGGTCCAGTGTGCCCGGGAAGCCAACGAATCTCCACCAACTCACGTCAGGGGTCCTCGCAGCATGGCAGTCGTTGTCAACAAACCCATCCCCGAATTCGAAGCCCAGGCCACCGGCGGCATCAAGGTCAGTCACCAGACCCACCTCGGCCAGACCGTGGTCCTGTACTTCTACCCCAAGGACAACACCCCCGGCTGCACCACCGAGGCCATGCAGTTCCGTGACAAGTACAAAGATTTTGTCAAGGCTGGCGCCCAGGTCTTCGGCGTCTCCCGCGACAACATGAAATCGCATGACGATTTCAAGCTGAAGCTGGAATTGCCTTTCGAGCTCATCGCCGACACCGAAGAGAAGATGTGCCACATGTTCGGCGTGGTCAAGAACAAGATCATGTATGGCAAGAAGGTCAAGGGCATCGAGCGCAGCACCTTCCTGATCGGTGCTGACGGCGTGCTCAAGCAGGAATGGCGCGGACTGAAGGTGCCGGGCCATGTGGAAGAGGTGCTCAAGGCTGTCAAGGCCCTCAAGAAGGCCGCCTGAGGCTGCCCAGAAGACCTGGGAGCACGGCCGGTCGGGCTCCCTGTCGGACCGTCATGGCGTCATGGGAGTCATGCATAATGGGTTCATGACCCGAGGACGCCAGCCGGCTCCCCCCGCTTCGATCCACTCTGCCACCCCGAGAGCCGCCCGGTGACCCTGGCGGCTTTTTGTTTTTCAGTCCTTGACCATCGGTCCTGATCCGCATCCATGCCACTGCCCCCAGCACCCGCCAAACGCGCCGCACTTCTCTCGCCCGAGGCCTACAGCCTCAAGGCCGACGTCGAAGCATTTGACCGCCCCGAACCCGTCGGAGAAGCCCGGTCGTCCCCGCCCGAGCCCTCGGGGACACAGCGGCGGTCAGCGGCGACCAAGACACGCGCACAGAAGGTCGAAGGGCTGAAACCGGCTCGCTTGCCGCAGCCGACAGACACCCCGGCGGCGGCCAAAGCGGCCCCCGAGCCGGTGGCCGAGCCGACGCGTGGGCGAAAGGCGCAGGACAGGACCTCAAGGGTGACCAGGGCGGTCGGCCGATCGAGCAGCAAAGGGCCCACGCGCCTGTTCGTGCTCGACACCAACGTGCTGCTGCACGATCCGGTCAGTCTCTTCAGGTTCGAGGAGCACGATATCTTCCTGCCGATGATCGTGCTGGAGGAACTCGACGGGCACAAGAAGGGCATGACCGAGGTGGCCCGAAACGGTCGCCAGACCAGCCGGACCCTGGACGCCCTGGCCGCACAGAGCGGTGGTGACATGGGCCAAGGGCTCAAGCTGTCGGCCACCGGTCACCAGTCGGCCCGCGGCCTGCTGTATTTCCAGACCGAGCCCCTGACCAACGACCTGCCGTCCAGCCTGCCGCAAGGCAAGGCCGACAACCAGATCCTGGGTGTGGTCCACGCACTGCGTCAGAAGCACCCGGACCGGGAAGTCATTCTGGTGTCCAAGGACATCAACATGCGGGTCAAGGCGCGTGCGCTGGGCCTGGCAGCGGAGGATTATGAGAATGACAAGACGCTGGACGATGGCGAACTGCTGTATTCCGGCGCCCTGGCCCTGCCAACCGACTTCTGGACCCGCCAGAGCAAGACCATTGAAAGCTGGCAGAGCGGCAGCCACACCTTCTACCGCGTCAGCGGTCCGGCGGTGGCCCAGTTCCACATCAACCAGTTCGTCTATTTCGAGGCTCCGGGGGAACCTTCGCTGTATGCCCGCGTGACAGAGATCCGGGACAAGACGGCGGTGCTCAAGACCCTCAAGGACTTCACCCACCTGAAGAACGCCGTCTGGGGTGTCACCAGCCGCAATCGAGAGCAGAACTTCGCCCTCAACCTGCTGATGGACCCGGAGATCGACTTCGTCACCCTGGCCGGAACCGCCGGCACGGGCAAGACCCTGATGGCACTGGCCAGCGGCCTGACCCAGGTGCTTGACGACAGGCGCTACACCGAGATCATCATGACCCGGGCCACGGTCAGCGTGGGCGAGGACATCGGCTTCCTGCCGGGCACCGAGGAAGAAAAGATGGGCCCCTGGATGGGTGCCCTGGACGACAACCTGGAGTTCCTGGCCAAGGGTGATGGCGGCAATGCGGGCGAATGGGGGCGTGCGGCCACCAACGAGCTGATCCGCAGCCGCATCAAGGTCAAAAGCATGAACTTCATGCGCGGCCGAACCTTCATGAACAAATACGTGATCATCGACGAGGCACAGAACCTGACGCCCAAGCAGATGAAGACGCTGATCACCCGCGCCGGCCCAGGAACCAAGATCATCTGCATGGGCAACCTGGCGCAGATCGATACACCCTACCTCACCGAAGGTTCCAGCGGCCTGACCTATGCGGTGGATCGCTTCAAGGGCTGGCCGCATGGGGGCCACATCACCCTGGCTCGCGGCGAGCGCTCGCGCCTGGCCGATTTCGCCAGCGAGGTGCTGTAGATATTCGCTGCGCCATCTGCGGCGTGGTGGCCGCAAGCCTCGGGCCTCAAAAATCCCCGTGGTCCGTGGCCAGGGTCTCGAAGCGGGTGAGCATGTTCAGGAAGGCCAGCTTGACGGTCCCGGTGGGGCCGTTGCGCTGCTTGCCGATGATGATCTCGGCCACGCCCGGCTCCTTGCAGGCGTCCTTGGTGTAGTACTCGTCACGGTAGATGAACATGATGATGTCGGCATCCTGTTCGATGGCACCTGATTCGCGAAGATCGCTCATCATGGGGCGTTTGTCGGTACGGGTCTCCACCGAGCGGTTGAGCTGCGAGAGGGCAATGACCGGACACTGCAGCTCTTTGGCCAGCATCTTCAGGCCGCGCGAGATCTCGCCCAGCTCGGACGCCCGGTTGTCACCGTCGGACCCGCTGCCGCTCATCAGTTGCAGGTAGTCCACCACGATCAGGCCCAGCTTGCCGCATTGGCGGGACAGGCGCCGCGCATTGGCACGCAGGGCACCGGGCGTCAGGCCGGGTGTCTCGTCAATGTGCAGTGACACCTGCCGCAGCTTTTCAATGGCCTCGGTCAGGCGCGGCCACTCATCGTCGGTCAGCTTGCCGGTGCGCAGATGGCTCTGGTTGATGCGGCCAATGGACCCCACGATACGCACAGCCAGCTGGGAAGCCCCCATTTCCATCGAGAACACCGCGACGGGAAGACCCTCGTTGAGGGCCACGTGCTCGGCGATGTTGATGGCAAAGGCGGTCTTGCCCATGGAAGGACGCGCCGCCAGCACCACCAGGTCGCCGGCCTGCAGCCCGGACGTCATGCGGTCCAGATCGCGAAAGCCCGTGGGTACACCGGTGATGTCGTTGGGGTTGTCCGACATTTCCGTCACCCGGTCCAGCAGGTCGACCACCAGCTTGTCCATGGACTGGAAACCTTCCTTCATGCGCGAGCCTTCCTCGCCGATGTGGAAGATCTTCTGCTCGGCTTCGTCCAGAATCTTGTCGACCGGACGCCCTTGGGGATTGAAGGCCGCGGTGGCAATTTCGTCACTGGCAGCCACCAGCTTGCGCAGGATGGCCCGCTCCCGCACGATCTCGGCGTAGCGCCGGATGTTCGCGGCGCTGGGCACGTACTGGGCCAGGCTGTTGAGATAGGCCAGCCCACCGGCCTCCTCGGCCTTGCCGAGGCTTTGCAGGTGCTCGAACACCGTCACCACATCGGCCGGTTTGCTGGCGTTGACCAAGGCCGCGATCGCCGAGTAGGCCAGGCGGTGTTCGTAGCGGTAGAGCTGGACTCCGCCTCGATGGAGTGTGGCGGGACCCGCAGTTGCGCTATCTGCCGGTCGGCCAACGACCCGACCCCGTCCAGACCTGCATCAAACTCGGAAAAGGGAGAGGAAAAAACAGAGGACATGGACGGCTGGAGATCAAAAGCTGATGTTACGCCGCCTGGCGCCGGTACGCTGTGGACAAGGCTGGGGACAACCCGTGCAGCGCCAGTGGAAGGCCGAGGACAAACGCGCTCGTCGACCGGCGGTGATCAAAAGCGACAAGAGCCGCTCACCCCGGTCGGGGTTGCGGCTCTTGCCAGGTTGCTGGCTGGCGCATTTCGCGCCGGGGCGCGTTGTCAGGCGGTTTCGCCCAGCACCGTCACAGGCACGTCGACGGTCACATCGGTGTGCAGGTTGATGCTGACGGTGTAGTCACCCACCATCTTCAGCGGGCCATTGGGCATGCGCACCTGGGCCTTGGTCACCGCAAAGCCCTGTTTGGTCAGTTCCTCTGCCACGTCGTGGTTGGTCACGGAGCCAAACAGGCGACCGTCCACACCGGCCTTTTGCGACAGCTTGACCGTCACGCTGGCCAGCTTCTCACCCAGGGCCTGGGCCTCGGCCAGCTTGGCGGCAGCGACCTTTTCGAGCTCGGCACGACGGGCTTCGAATTCGGCGATGGCGGACTGGGTGGCACGGCGGGCACGGCCGGAAGGAATCAGGAAGTTGCGGGCATAGCCGTCCTTGACCTTGACCACATCGCCCAGAGAGCCGAGGTTGACAACTTTGTCGAGCAGGATGATTTGCATGTCAGGCTCTCCTTCAGACGCGATGCTGGTCGCTGTACGGCAGCATGGCCAGGAAACGGGCACGCTTGATGGCGGTGGTCACCTGGCGCTGGTAGATGGCGCGGGTGCCGGTCAGGCGCGCGGGGATGATCTTGCCGTTTTCGGCGATGAAGTCGCGCAGGACATCGACGTCCTTGTAATCCACTTCTTCGACTCCGGCCACGGTAAAGCGGCAGAAACGCTTGCGCTTGAAGAGCAGCGACTGGGTGTTGCGCTTGGGGCGCTTGTCTTTGTTGAAACGCTTGGGTGCAGCCATGATGGGCCTCTCCTATGTCTTGCTGAAATGCTGGATGTGGAACACCACGCCCTTGCCGTTGCGCGAGTTGGCCAGGAAACCCTGGAAGCGGCAGTCCGAATCGAGTCCTTGTCGGGACAGGGTTTCGGCCAGAACACCGAAGGCCACGGCCTTCAGTTGCAGCTTCACCTGACGAGGCGTGTCCAGCTCGGTCACCTCGGATTCGTGCTCAAGCACGAGGTTGAGGGCCGGTACACCTGCCGGCGTGTGGCGCAGGCTCTGCACCTGCACCACCGCCGCCGACAGATCAAGCTGGTTCACCTGCTGGGTTGACTCGCGCCGCCGGCTCAGGCAGCGGCCTGCTCCTGCGACTGTTGCTGGGACTTGCGGGCCTCTTCACGCTCGACCGACTTCATCATGGCGGAAGGACCCGTTTCGGCCTTCTTCTTCTGGATGGTCAGGTGGCGCAGAACGGCGTCGTTGAATTTGAACGCGTGTTCCAGTTCAGCCATCACGGCCTGATCGGCCTCGATGTTGACGCACAGATAGTGGGCCTTGGACAGCTTGTTGATCTGGTAGGCCATCTGCCGACGTCCCCAGTCCTCAACGCGATGGATCTTGCCGCCGCCGGCGGTGATCATGCCCTTGTAACGCTCCAGCATGGCCGGAACCTGTTCGCTCTGGTCCGGGTGGATCAGCAGGACGATTTCATAATGACGCATGGATTCTCCTTGTGGATGGACCGACCCCGTCAGGACATTCGACCTGGCCGGCTTCGGCAGAAGCTGCCCCCGGCGTCAACTCGGGATGCAGCAAGGTAAGCCCACGATTATAACAACAGCGCCAGCGAGTGCCAAGCGTCCGTAACGGACGACCGCGTTCTGCCGTCACGACTGGCATACTGCCCTCCCAGACCGCCGCCATCGACATGCCGCCCGATTCAGCCACAACAGCCCTCCGACAGCCCAGGAACAAGGCCGACCTGTTCTGGAGCTTCACCTGGCTGGCCCTGCAGGGTTTTGGCGGGGTGATCGCCGTGGTGCAGCGTGAGCTGGTGGAGCGCAAGCGCTGGCTGAGCCGCGAACAGTTCATCGAGGATTGGGCTGTCGCGCAAGTCCTGCCCGGCCCCAATGTCGTCAACCTGGCGATGATGATCGGTGGCCGGCACTTCGGTCTGGGCGGAGCCATCGCCGCCCTGTCGGGCATGCTGCTGGCCCCTCTGGTGGTTGTGCTGGTGCTCGTGGCCCTATACGGACAGGTGGCCGAAAGCCCGATGGTTGCCGGCGCACTGCGAGGCATGGGCGCCGTGGCGGCCGGGCTGGTGACCGCCACCGGCATTCGCCTGATGGCCGCCCTGGAGCGCAACCCCTTGGGCATGGCCACCTGCATGGGCCTGGCGGCCTTGACCTTCGTGGCCATTGCCCTGCTGCGATGGCCTCTGGTCTGGGTGCTGCTGGGTGTGGGTTCGCTCGCCTGCCTGCGGGCCAGCCAGGTGCTGGCACGTGAGGTTGGTCCATGACCGCCATGGACCCGACCCTGACCCTGTGGCTGGACCTGTTCGGTCATTTCGCACTGCTGTCTTTGCTGGCCATCGGCGGTGCCATCACCACCGCCCCCGACATGCACCGTTACCTGGTCCACCAGAACGGCTGGATCACCGATGCGCAGTTCACATCATCCATCGCGTTGTCACAGGCCGCACCGGGACCGAACGTACTGTTCGTGGCCCTGCTGGGCTGGAACGTCGGCCTCAATGCGGGAGGCGGACCCAGTGGTGGCTGGCTGGCGTGGGCGCTGGCCCTGCTGGGTGTGATGGTGACCATGGTGGCCATCCTGCTGCCGTCATCGGTACTGAGTTACGCGGCCAGCCGCTGGGCGCACCGCCACCGAGAGCGCCACGGCGTGCGAGCGTTCAAGGCCGGCATGGCTCCGATCGTGATCGCCCTGTTGATCGCAACCGGCTGGCTGCTGATTTCGTCAAAGAACCAGCCGGCGAGTGACTGGCCTCTGTGGCTGCTGATGGTCTCGAGCACGTTGCTGGTATGGCGCACCCGGGTCCACCTGCTGCTGCTGATCGGAACCGGGGCCGTCCTGGGTGCAGCCGGACTGGTTTGAGGCTGCGATCAAGACCGCTTGAGTCCTGCAAGACGAGCGACATCGATATCGCGCCAGGCCTCGCGCAAACCTTCGATGTCGACACTGTCGCCGCTGAGCTCGACCAGCACCCCGTTGGGCAGCAGACCGGTGAGCTCGGCCCGACCACCATCCTTGCGGTAGGCCTCCTTGAAGGTGATGCCGTCACGCTGGAAGACCCGTTCGACCTCGTCACGCGTCTCTCGGTTGACCGTGCTCCCGGCCCACGCGCCCATGGCCATGGCCAGCGCAGGGACTGCGCCAATGTCCTGCAGGCCGACCTCGACACGTGCCTGCGCCGAGCTGTATTCGGCGGTCACGCGTGACAGGCTCATGCCCATGGCCGCGTCGGTGCGGGCCTCGATGGCGGTGCGCTCCATGC
>JALOSN010000204.1 GCA_025458415.1 Hydrogenophaga sp. | reverse complement strand
AGCTTCCACCAGCGCCAGGGCTACGAGGCCCTGCTGGTGATGATGCAGGGCACGGCCGAACAGAAGGCCATGGTGCAGGACGCGGTCAACCGCTACTGGTGGAAGTGCCTGGCCATGTTCGGTCCGCCGGACGACAACAGCCCCAACAGCGTCCAGGGCATGCGCTGGGGCATCAAGCGCATCAGCAACGACGACCTGCGCCAGAAGTTCATCGACGCCACCGTGCCGCAGGCCGAGGTGCTCGGCGTGACGCTGCCCGACCCCGATCTGAAGTGGAACGCCGAACGCGGCCACTACGACTACGGGCAGATCGACTGGGACGAGTTCTGGGCCACGGTCAATGGCAACGGACCGATGAACAAGGAGCGCCTGGCCACCCGGGTCAAGGCGCATGAGCAAGGCGCCTGGGTGCGCGAAGCCGCCCTCGCCCACGCCCGCAAACAGCAGCAACGTCAGCAGAAGGAGGCCGCATGAACGCGCCCGCTTTGAAGGAATGGCCCCTGTGGGAAGTGTTCGTGCGCAGCAAGCAGGGCCTGGAGCACAAGCACTGCGGCAGTCTGCACGCCAGCGACGCGCGCCACGCGCTGCAGATGGCGCGCGATGTGTACACGCGCCGCCAGGAAGGGGTGAGCATCTGGGTCGTGCCCTCGGCCGAGATCACCTCCAGTGAGCCCGACAGCAAGGACAGCTTCTTCGACCCGGCGGCCGACAAGGTGTATCGCCACCCGACCTTCTACGAGATCCCGGACAAAGTGGGGCACATGTCTGCACCTGGCCGACAACGCCCTGGTGCTGGGCCAGCGCAACGCCGAGTGGTGCGGCCACGGCCCCATCCTCGAAGAGGACCTGGCCCTGGCCAACAACAGCCTGGACCTGATCGGCCAGGCGCGGCTGCTCTACCAGCACGCGGCCGACCAGATCAACGGCGACGGCGAACTGGCACAGCGCTTCGCGCACCTGCAGGGCGCCAGGCAGGACAGTCGGGTGACCGAGGACACCCTGGCCTACTTCCGCGACACCGCCGAGTTCCGCAACCACACGCTCATGGAACTGCCGCACCACGGCCCGCTGGTGGGCTATGCGGTCGGTGAGCGCGACTACGCGGTGACCATCGCGCGCAACTTCCTGGTCAGCGCGCTGATGGTGCTGGTGTGGGACCGGCTGCAGGCGTCGAAGGATGCGCAGCTGGCCGGCATCGCGGCCAAGTCGCTCAAGGAGGTTCGCTACCACCTGCAGCACGCCGGCGACTGGCTGGTGCGCTTCGGCGACGGTACCGAGGAGTCGCACCGCCGCGCCCAGGCCGCCGTCGACCACCTGCTGCCTTACTGCGAAGCCTTCTGGCAGCCCGGCCCGGCCGAACGCGCCGCGGCGCAGGACGGCACGGGTGTGGACGTCACCGCGCTGCGCGAGCCCTGGAACCTGCTGGTCAATGAGACCCTGACCGAGGCCACTCTGACACGCCATGACCAGCCGCACCAGGGTTATGTGGCGCAGGGCCATGTCGGCGTGCATTCGGAGCACCTGGGTTTTCTGCTGGCCGAGATGCAAAGCCTGGCCCGCGCCCACCCGACCGCCGTCTGGTGAACCCCATGGCAGTGGCCGTCGCACCGTCCTTGCAGGCCGTCGCGCAGGCGGTCGCCCACCTGGCCGACCCGGAGATTCCGGTCATCAGCCTCGGTGAACTGGGCATCCTGCGCGAGATCCGCGCGGGCGCCGACGGCGTACCGGAAGTCGTCATCACGCCCACCTACAGCGGTTGCCCGGCCATGGGCCAGATCGAGGACGACATCGTCGCCGCGCTGCGAGAGGCCGGCCTGCCAGGCCGGGTGGTGACCCAGCTCTCGCCCGCCTGGACCACCGACTGGATGAGCGAGGCCGCCAAGGAAAAGCTGCGCGCCTACGGCATTGCGCCGCCCCAATGCGGCAGCCAGCCGGTCTTGCCCGCGGGCGTGCTGCAGTTCAGCCGCCATGCCGCCCGGCCGGTCGACGTGCCCTGCCCGCAATGCGGCTCGCACAACACCACCCAGACCGCCCCCTTCGGCTCCACGGCCTGCAAGGCGCTGTACCGCTGCCTGGACTGCCTGGAACCCTTCGATTACTTCAAACCGTACTGAAGCCGACATGAGCACCGCTGCCCCCCGCTTCCATGAACTCACCGTTTCCCGAATCGATGCGGAAGCGGCCGGTGCGGTCGCCGTTTCGCTGGCGATTCCCGACACCCTGCGCGAGACCTTCTCTTTCGAGCCCGGCCAGTTCCTGACGCTGCGCGCCGACATCGGCGGTCAGGACGTGCGCCGCAGCTACTCCATCAGCAGCCCCCGCAGCCGGCTGGTGAAGCACGGCGAGGTCACGCTGGGCATCCGACCGGTCGAGGGTGGTGTGTTTTCCAACTGGGCCGCCACCCAGCTCAAGGCCGGCGACACACTGCGTGTCATGCCGCCGGACGGCCGCTTCACGATCCACAAGCCTCGCGCCATCCACCGTGTGGGTTTCGCGGCGGGTTCTGGCATCACACCCATCCTGTCCATCATGGCCAGCACGCTGGAGGAGTCGCCCGATGCCAAGTTCACCCTGGTCTACGGCAACCGCCGCATGGCCAGCGTGATGTTCAACGAAGCCCTGCAGGACCTGAAAGACCGCTACCCGGGCCGGCTGACGCTGATCCACGTGCTCTCGCGCCAGGCGCTGGAAGTGCCGCTGCTCGAAGGCCGCATCGACGGCGACAAGGTGCGCGACATTATCGGCGCCCTGCTGCCGGTGGCGAGCATGGACGAGGTGTTCATCTGCGGCCCCGAAGCCATGATCGAGTCGACGGAAAAGGCCCTGCTGGACGCCGGCGTGCGGCCCGACCGCATCCACACCGAGCGATTCACCTCGCCGACGCTGGAGGCGCTGCCGGCCAGCCAGCGCCAGGCTGCGGTGCTGGGTCACCCGGCGGTGCGCGAGAGCGGCGAGGTCGAGCTGACCGTGGTGGTCGACGGCAAGCCGCACCAGCTGTGGATGAACAGGGACGAACACGTGCTGGATGTGGCGCTGAATGCCGGGCTGGACCTGCCCTGGTCCTGCAAGGGCGGCGTATGCTGCACCTGCCGGGCCAAGGTGATGGAAGGCAGCGTGAGCATGGACAAGAACTTCACGCTTGAACCCTGGGAGACCGAAAAGGGCTTCGTGCTGAGCTGCCAGGCCCGGCCGACCACCGGCAGGCTGGTGGTCAGCTACGACGAGCGCTGAGGACCACCCGCAGACCGCCGGCGCTGGCGCCGCTCGGACTCAGTCGCGGTACAGGGCCACCCGGGCCGTACCCGCCTGGACGATGCCGATGGCGGCGGCCGCGGCACGACTGAGGTCGATCACCCGCCCGGGTGTGAACGGGCCCCGGTCGTTGATCCGCACCACCACCTCGCGGCCGTTGTCCAAGTTGTGCACCCGCACCCGGGTGCCGAAGGGCAGGGTCCTGTGGGCTGCCGTGAGCTGGTTCATGTCGAACCGGTCACCGCTGGCCGTGCGCCGGCCCTGAAAGCGTTCGCCATACCATGAGGCGACACCCGCATCGACCACATCAGGCGATGGCGCCAGATCGGGCGGGTCCGGCGCCAGGCGGTGCGGCACGGCACAGCCGCCGAGCGCCAGGACAGCGGTCCAGGCCAGCAGGCACGAGCGCCGGCCCGGCCAAAGGACGGCTGATGGGATGGGCAATCGGTCGGGGACTTGCGGAACGCGCTCAGGCATGTCCGGTGGACCCCTGCCCGACCGGAAGGTTCACCCGCCAGCCCCAGCAGCCACCATCATGGGCCGATCGCTCCTGATCAGAAGCGCCAGCCCAGGCCCACGCCAGCGAGCCACGGGTCGACCTTGAACTTGCCGATCTCGACGCCCCCGGCCGACACCTTGGTGCCGATGTTGACCTTCTTGATGTCGAAGTTGAGGTACATGTTGGAGCCGACCGGAATGTCCACACCGGCCTGCAGCGCCAGTCCGACGCTGTTGCGCTTGATGTCGACGCCCGCGGGCAGCCTGACCGAGCTGAAACGCGTGTAGTTCAGGCCGACGCCCACATAGGGCTTGAAGCCTGCGCCCTGGAAGTGGTACTGCACCGTCAGCGTCGGAGGCAGGTGCTTGAGGGAACCGATGCGGGTGTCACCCGCCGACAGGCGGTGCTTCTGCGGCACGGTCAGGATCAGCTCGGCGGCGATGTTGGGGGTCAGGAAGTAGCTGATGTCGACTTCAGGCAGGGTCTTGTTGTTGACATTCAGATCGAGTCCGGTGCTGTCCTTGTTGGCGCTGTCCAGGTAGACGGCTCGGGCGCGAACCAGGATGGAGCCCTCCTTGAAATCCTGCGCCAGGGCGGCACCGGAAGCCAGAAGGGAGACGGCTGCAATGGCCAGAACGTGCTTTTTCATCATTCGCTCTCATTCCTCGATACGGGAACATTCCCGGCGGGCATTACAGTCTCCATGCGGGCCGTTTTGCTTGCGAAAGATCAAGCCGGATCCTGGAAAACACCGAGCCGCCCCCCTTCCGGCCAGCTGTTTGATCTGGGTCAACCCGGTGGCGTTGGCCTTCGGCGGCCGTCCGCGATGCCATCCACCTGTACCCCAGTGCCATGAACCACCGCCTCCTGATTGCCTCTGCCCTGCTGTGCAGCCTCTTCCTCGCTGCCTGTGGCGGTCTGTCCCGCACGGACGGCTCGCACGGGTCGGAGCTGGACGACAGCGCCTGGGCCCAGGCCAGCACGCTGCC
>JALOSN010000203.1 GCA_025458415.1 Hydrogenophaga sp. | reverse complement strand
CGCTTGCGCGATATCGGCCTGACCGACAAGCAGATCGCCGAGAACCTGGCGTTCACCACCGACAAGATCGGCGACACCATGAAGGCGGCCATCGACCCGAGCCAGGCCAAGGAATGGTTCGGCAAGAACCCCCCGGACCTGACTTTGGTGGCCCGCTCGCGCTCCAGCCGCGCCGGTCCCGGTCCGGACTACCTCTTCACGCTGTTGACGACCTACTACCGGGACAGTTCCACCCCGAACGGCTGGAACAATCTGGTCTACCCGAATATCGGCATGCCCAACCCGCTGTGGGAACTGCAGGGCGAGCGCAAGCCGGTGTACGACAAGGTACAGTCCCACGGTCATGAGATTGAAGTTTTCCGCGGCTGGGAGACTGTCAAGGAAGGCACCATGAGCCAGGCCGAATACGATCGCAACGTCGGCGATCTGGTGGCGTTCATGCAATGGATGGCCGAGCCGGAGCAGAACACGCGTGTTCGCATCGGCGTGTGGGTGATGCTTTTCCTGTCCCTTTTCATGGTGGTGGCCTGGCGCCTGAATGCCGCTTACTGGAAAGACATCAAGTAATCCCCGATTCAGCTGTGTGACCGGGCGGTGACTGCGCCCGGGCTGCAGTTCCGACCACAGTGGCTTGCCGCATCGACGCGATGCGCATGCAAGCCACTGTTTTTTGCTTCAAGGAGACATTGCCCATGATGGTTCTGTATTCGGGTACCACCTGCCCCTATTCCCACCGCTGCCGTTTCGTTCTGTTCGAAAAGGGCATGGACTTCGAGATCCGCGATGTTGATCTCTACAACAAACCGGAAGACATCGCCGTCATGAATCCGTATGGTCAGGTGCCGATCCTGGTGGAGCGCGACCTGATCCTGTACGAATCGAACATCATCAACGAATACATTGACGAGCGTTTTCCCCACCCGCAGCTGATGCCGGGTGACCCGGTCGATCGCGCGCGGGTCCGTCTGTTCCTGCTCAACTTCGAGAAAGAGCTGTTCACCCATGTGTCGACGCTGGAGTCCCGGGCGGCCAAAGGAAACGAAAAGGCGCTGGAGAAGGCCCGCGCCCACATCCGGGACCGCCTGACCCAGCTGGCGCCGGTGTTTCTGAAGAACAAGTTCATGTTGGGCGAGAATTTCTCGATGCTGGACGTGGCGATTGCACCCCTGCTGTGGCGGCTGGACTTCTACGGAATCGAGCTGAGCAAGAACGCGGCCCCCTTGTTGAAGTACGCCGAGCGCATCTTCTCCAGGCCTGCCTATATCGAGGCCCTGACGCCCTCCGAAAAGGTCATGCGCAAGTGACCGGAGGGAGCGTGGGCGGGTTTCTGCCGGCGACGATCAACGACAGATGATGTTTGGCATGCAGGACGTTCCCTCCACGCGGCCCTATCTCATTCGTGCGCTGCACGAATGGTGCACCGACCATGGGTTTTCCCCTTATCTTGCGGTGCAGGTCGACCATTCGGTGCAAGTGCCGACGGAATTCGTCAAGAACGGGGAGATCGTGCTCAACGTCAGCTTCGATGCGACCAGTGGCCTGCGCATGGGCAACGAGTTCATCGAATTCAAGGCGCGCTTCGGCGGCGTTGCCAGAGACATCATGGTGCCGGTCGACCATGTGGTCGCCATTTATGCGCGTGAGAACGGTCAGGGCATGGCGTTTCCGCCACCGCCTGCCACCGGCGGCCGGCCCCAGAACGGCGCACCGCCCGAGCAGGTATCCGGTGAACCGGGCGACGATGTGGGTGGGGATTCCGCGAGGGCAGCCTTGCGGGCCGTCACCACCGAGGCGACGGACGGCGAAGAACCGGAGCCGCCCCCTGTTCCACCCCGTCCGGATGGTCGGCCGCACCTCAAGCGCGTCAAGTAAAATCAAGGGTCCGCCGCTTTAGCTCAGTTGGTAGAGCACTCGCCTTGTAAGCGATAGGTCGTCTGTTCGAGTCAGACAAGCGGCACCATCCGGAGCGCCCACCCGGCACGGCGCAGGTCGCGTTCAGCGGACCCGGGCTTGGACTTTGACGCGAATGGAGGTAACCTCTGTCGCGATCTGGCTCAGGTCTTGCAGCAACAAGGGTGTCAGGTGCCTGAGTTTGGTGGCAGCCGCCGGGTTGGTGACCAACAGGCACCACTCACCGTCATCCAGGGGGCCAGGTTGAATGTGGGCACGCAATCCGGGCGGAATGCGTGGCCGCAGCTGTTCCAGCAAGGATGCTGATCGCCGCGACCTTTCGATCAAGGCCGCCAGGGCAGGCGCTGCTCCAGCCGCCTGTTCGAGGCTGTAGATGTGGGGCGTGTGCCTGGCGGACGGCATGGATGGGCATCATGCGCCAAGGGCGCTGGAGGATAGAAATTGCACATCATTATCACGGACGCATGGTTGGCCCGAAGCCAGGCGTTGCATCTCAACGGCTGGAAGCTGCTGGCCGCCGGCCTGTTGGCTTCCGTCATGCTGATGCTGGGCGCCATCGCCAGCTACCACTGGGTGTTTCTCGAAGGTGTGCGCCAGGGCTGGCCCGGATTCGCCTCGGTGGCGCGCCTGGTGCACCAGAACGAACTGGACTCCAAGGATGCTTACATGCGGGCCAACCTCGATGCCATGGCCCGCAAGCTCGGAGATATGCAGGCCAGGATGATGCAGATCGACGCGCTGGGTGAACGGGTCGCCGGCCTGGCGGGTCTCAACCCGGCAGAGTTCAAGCAGGATGGAGCCGGGGGTGTCCTGGTCGCTGACCGTGCGATGGGGCTCGATGACCTCATGAAGTCCATGGACCGCATGGACGCGGTGACCGGCTCCCAGGTGGACTGGCTCACCGTTGTTGAGTCCCGGCTGTTCGACCAGAAGATCCAGCGTCACCTGGTGCCGACCGAAGAGCCCGTCGAAGGAGGCCGCGTCGGTTCCATGTTCGGATTCCGGATTGATCCGATCACCGGGCGGCGGGCGATGCACACCGGCCTGGATTTTCCAGCGGACACAGGCACCCCCATCCTGGCCGCGGCGGGTGGTGTGGTGGTGGTGCAGGAGTACCACGCGGCCTATGGCAACATGGTCGAGATCGATCATGGCAACGACCTGATCACCCGCTATGCCCATGCGTCGAAGGTCCACGTGAAGACGGGAGACATCGTTCGGCGAGGACAAATGATCGCCGAGGTCGGTTCGACGGGGCGGTCCACCGGTCCCCATCTGCATTTCGAGGTCCTGGTGTCGGGTGTTCCGCAGGATCCCAAGCGCTTTCTGGAGGCGGGTGAGCAGCTGGCCCGAGCTCCGTCAACCGCCGGCGCACAGCGTCCCTGAGCGTCTCATGCTGGCGGGCTAAAATGCCCGCTTTGCCCTTGATTTGGTGGCTGGCGCCTGCACCTGCTGTGGTTCGGTGCCCGCCGCTGGCTCTGGGGGCATATTCCTTCCACATTCTGCCTGCCGGCATCTTCTGGATATCCGGTGAAGGCTTTCACGTATGGCCACAAACTTCCTGACCAAACTCTTTGGCAGCCGCAACGATCGCCTGCTCAAGACCTACCGAAAGACGGTAGAGCGCATCAACGGACTGGAAGCGCAATACGAAAAGCTCAGCGACGATGAGCTGCGTGGTCAGACGGAGCGCTTCAAGCAGCGCATCGCGAATGGCGAAAGCCTGGATGCGCTGCTGCCTGAGGCGTTCGCCGTCGTCCGTGAAGGCAGCAAGCGCGTCATGAAGATGCGTCATTTTGACGTGCAGCTGATCGGTGGTATCGCTCTGCACCATGGCAAAGTGGCCGAGATGCGCACTGGCGAGGGCAAGACCCTGACGGCGACCTTGCCGGTTTACCTCAATGCCTTGTCCGGTCAGGGCGTGCACGTGGTGACGGTCAACGACTACCTGGCCAGCCGGGACGCCCAGTGGATGGGTCGCCTGTACAGCTTTCTGGGTCTGACGGTCGGTGTCAACATGCCGCAGGCGCCGCGGGCCGAAAAGCAGGCCGCCTACGCCGCCGACATCACCTATGGCACCAACAACGA
>JALOSN010000202.1 GCA_025458415.1 Hydrogenophaga sp. | reverse complement strand
CACCCGCAACACGGTGTTCCACATCGCCAAGGACCTGGGCCTGGAGATCATCCAGAAACGCATCACCCGCGACGAGGTCTACATCGCCGACGAGGCCTTTTTCACCGGCACCGCCGCCGAGGTGACACCGATCCGCGAACTCGACCGCATCACCCTGGGTGAAGGCAGCCGCGGGCCGATCACCGAGAAGATCCAGAGCGCCTTCTTCGACATCGTCGGCGGCCGCAACCCGAAGTACGCGCACTGGCTGAGCAAGGTGTAACCCCCATGGGCACGTCTTCAACCATCGAGCTGGCCGCGTCGGACCTCAACGCCCACGGGGGCGTTTTCTGTCCCAGCCCCAAGGCCGACATGAAGCTGTGGAACAGCCACCCCAAGGTCTACCTGGACGTGGCCCGAACCGGCGAAGCCCGCTGCCCCTACTGCGGCACGGTGTACCGGCTCAAGGCCGGAGAGACGCTGGCGCACGGCCACTGAAGCAAGCCCGGCCCGGCCCCCAAGCAACAGGCAAAAAAAAGCCACCTTGCGGTGGCCTGGAAAAAGTCCTTGGAAGGACGTCGTTGGGACCGGCAGAACCTGAAAGGCCCGTTCGCTGGTCTTGGCCAGATGGGGCATTTCGGTCAATGGCTTGGTTGTGACAGCAACAACTCCATTGTGCAACGCCGCATGAACGCATCCAATCCCCCATTCGAGGGAGATGGCCCGAAATTTTGGGTAATATGACCCAAATTCCGTCAGCCCAGGGCCAGATGAATGCCAGCAGCGCCGCCGGACGGGCGCCCGGCCACCTCAAAGGGGCAGGCTGACCACAAACCGGGCCCCGCCGCCGTCGCGACCCTCGCAGCGGATCCGTCCCCCGTGGCGCTCGGCAATGGTGCGCACCAGCGAAAGACCCAGTCCCACCCCACCCTCGCGCTCGCTGGCACCAGGCAGCCGGAAAAACGGTTCGAAGATGCGTTCGCGGTGCTCCGGGGGCACACCCGGACCCCGGTCTTCCACCGCCATCACGATCCCGCCGTCCGGCGCCCGCTCCAGGGTCAGTCGCACGTCTGCCGGCTGCTCCGGATCGGCGGCAGGCTTGCCATAGCGGCGCGCGTTCTCCAGCAGGTTGCGAATCAGTCGCCGAAGCAGGCGGGCATGGCCCTGAACCAGCAAGGGCGCGGTTCCGGGCGCCAGATCCAGTTCGGCCCCGGTGCGGGCACATTCTTCTGCTGCCTCCCGCAGGTCGAGCCGGCTGGCCAGCAGGATTTCATCGATGAGCTGGTCCAGCTCATCGATGCTGCGGGCGATCTCGGCCCGTTGCGGGCTGTCGCCGGCCTGCCGGCCCAGCAGCTCCAGGCCGATGCGGATGCGGGCCAGCGGGGAGCGCAGTTCGTGCGAGGCGTTGGCCAGCAGGGCCTTGTGGGACTGCAGCAGGGTCTGCACCCGTTCGGCGGCCGCATTGAAGCGCTGCGCCAGAAACGCGACCTCGTCCGTGCCCTGCACCGGCAGCCGGGTCGACAGGTCACCCTCGCCCCAACGCTCGACGCCTTTCTGCAGCCGTTCCAGCCGCTGGGTCAGGCGACGCACGATCGGGTAGGCACCCAGAGCCACCGCCAGCGCCACCAGGCCCAGCAGCCAGGCAAAACCGGCGGGAGACTGCAACCAGGCCTGGGCCCGGCGCGTCGGCACCGGGCTGCTGGCCGGGCGGGACGGGCGCGGCAACTGCACGTACAGCGTCTGGCCGTCCTTCATGGTGACCTGGAATTCCAGTGCCTCGCCGGGCACCCGTACCGCGGTGGCCGGCGCCTGGCCCAGCACGTCGCCGGCCGCGTTGCGCAGCACGATCACCCGGCCCGCCCGGTTCTCGTTCTGCTCGCGCTCGAAGTCCAGTGCCTCCTGCCACAGCCAGCCCACCACCAGGGTGAGCACCGTGACCGCGGCCACCACCGCCAGCCAGATGCGCAGATACAGCTTCTGACCCCAAGGACTGTTCACGCCAGAGTCCCCACTAGCCAGGCAGAACCAGCCTGCCAGCCGAACATGCACCCGGTCCGGTGCAGCCGTGGAACCGGCTCTGCCGGGCCACAGGCTGCGTCCCCCTGAGGGGGAAAGACGCGAAGCGGCGCAGGGGGGCCACCTCTAGTCCTGTTGTTTGGCGAACACGTAGCCCACGCCACGCACCGTCAGGATGCGCTTGGGCTCCTTGCTGTCCGCCTCGATGGCGTTGCGGATGCGGCCGATGTGCACGTCGATGGACCGGTCGAAGGCCTCGAGCTCACGCCCGCGTACGGCCTCCATGATCTGGTCGCGCGTACCATCACGGTTCGGGCATCGCGGTCGATCTCCAGCGAGCCGAAGCGCAACACCGGCGTGGTGCGCTGGACGCTGCCGTTGCCGACCTCGCCACGGCGGCGCATCACGGCCCGCATGCGCGCCAGCAGCTCGCGCGGCTCGAAGGGCTTGGGCAGGTAATCGTCGGCGCCGAGTTCAAGCCCGATGATGCGGTCCATCGGGTCGCCCTTGGCGGTCAGCATGATGATGGGCACCCGCGCGGCATCACCGGGCAGGGCGCGGATGCGCCGGCACACCTCCAGACCATCGATGCCCGGCATCATCAGGTCGAGGATGACCAGTTCGGGCTGGACCAGCGGCAGCTGCTCCAGCCCGTGCTCGCCATCTGGTGCATGGGTCACCTGGAAACCCGACTGGGCCAGGTAGTCCGAGACCATCTGGGCCAGGCGCGCATCGTCTTCGATCATGAGCAAAGGGGTCGGCATGACCCCAGTGTAGCGGCTGCTTTTCATGCAGTCGCAGCTTGCCCGGCGTGCGTGTCCGGGCCTTGTCGGGCGCGTAAAGACCGCGTGAAGCGACGCGTGCCCTGCTCACCGGGGCGGAGGCTCCCGGATCTCCAGCCGGCGCCCGGCCGTCACCACCAGCAGCAGCACCGGCAGCCCCATGAGGGTGGTGAGGGTGAAGAAGCCCGGATAGCCCAGGGCGTCGACCATGCCCCCGGAATAGCCGCCCAGGGTCTTGGGCAACAGGGTCATGAGCGAGCTGAAGATGGCGTACTGCACCGCCGTGAAGGACACATTGGTCAGACTGGACAGGAAGGCGATGAAGGCCGCGCTGGCAAAACCGGCCGCCAGGTTGTCGGCCGAGACCACCGCATACATCAGTGCCAGATCGTGCCCGGCGAAGGCCAGGGCCACAAAGCCCAGGTTCGTCGCTGCCGCCAGCACCGCGCCCCAGAACAGCGAGCGCATCACCCCCAGCCGGGTGGCCAGCAGCCCGCCCAGAAAACCGCCGACGATGCTGATCACCACACCAAAGGTCTTGACCGCGTAGGCGATCTCGGTCTTGGAAAACCCCATGTCCTGGTAGAACACGTTGGAGATCACCCCCAGCACGATGTCCGAGATGCGGTAGAGGCCGACCAGTGCCAGCAGCAGCCACGCGGTGCGGGCGCCATAGCGGCGGAAGAAGTCCAGTACCGGCATGACCCAGGTTTCGCGCGCCTGCTCCCGGCTGGCCAGTCCCAGGTGCACCAGCCCAGCACCGACCCCGAAGGCCGCGGCCAGCGACAGTGCCATGCGCACCGCTTCGACCAGCAGGCCCAGCAGCGGTCCCCCACCGACCGCCGGGAACAACTGACCCCAGCCCCAGAACACCCCCACGAACCCCATCACCGCACACAGGAACACCGCCAGCAGCCGCGTATGCGCACCGGAGGGTTGCGGTTCGCGTGGCGCCACCACCGGCTCGCGCACCAGCAGGGTGGTCAGGATGCCAACCCCCATGGCCAGCGCCATCACCAGGTAAGCCTGCTGCCAGGCCTCGAACCGATAGACCTCGCGCGTGGAGCCCCAGTGGGCCGCCAGGAACAGCGCGCCGGCCCCGGCGACGATCATGCCCAGCCGGTAGCCCGCGATGTAGGCCGAGGACAGCACGCCCTGCTGTTCGGGGGGGGCGATCTCGATGCGGTAGGCGTCGATGACGATGTCCTGCGTGGCCGACATGAAGCCCAGCAGCACCGCAAACAGCGCCATCGCCGTCAGGCTGGCCTGTCCGGCCGCCGGGTCGGTGCTGGCCATGCCGACGATGGCCGCCACCACCCCCAGCTGGGCCAGCATCAGGTAGGCCCGGCGACGACCGAGCCAGGCGGTCAGCAGGGGAAGCGGCAGGCGGTCGACCAGCGGCGCCCAGATGAACTTGAAGGAATAGCCCAGCGCCGCCCAGCTGAAGAAGGTCACTGCCTTGCGCTCGACACCGGCCTCGACCAGCCACAGCGACAGCGAGGAGAAGATCAGCAGCAGTGGCAGTCCGGCCGAAAAGCCGAGGAACAGCAGGCTGAGTACGCGGCGGTCCCACAGGGTGCGCAGGGTCTCGCGCCAGGACGGGTGGGTTTTCGGGGAATCCGAGGCGCTCCCTGGCGTGGCAGGGGCTGCGACAGTGGACGCGACGGGTGGGGTCATGCCGCCATTGTGCCGACGTTCCGGGGCGGGGCTTTTATCATCTCGTCATGTGTTTCATCTGTGACCTGCGCGCCGGGCCAACACCGGACGCGCCCGATGCCCCCGACAGCCACCGCTGGTCGTCCCGGCGGGGTTTTCTGCTGGCCGCAGCTGCGGCGGCAGGCACGTTGGCCTCACCGGGCCAGGCACAGGTCCAGGTCGGCCCGCCTTCGCGCATGCGCCAGCTGGTACCGGCCGAAACCCTGGAG
This sequence comes from Hydrogenophaga sp., assembly GCA_025458415.1. GTDB lineage: Bacteria > Pseudomonadota > Gammaproteobacteria > Burkholderiales > Burkholderiaceae_C > Hydrogenophaga. Next base: position 5,601 of record JALOSN010000202.1, on the reverse strand, counting down.
AAGGCGGCGTCCCAGCAGTACCTGCAGATGATGCAGCAGGCCCACAGCCAGGGCGCCCTGCTGCCCGAGAGCCATCCGCAGGTACAGCGCCTGCACACCATTGCCCGGCGACTGATTCCGCACGCCGCTCCCTGGAACCCCCGGGCGCGCGACTGGAAGTGGCAGGTGCAGCTGATCCGCAGCGACCAGATCAACGCCTTCTGCATGCCGGGCGGCAAGATCGGCTTCTTCACCGGCATCCTGGACCAGCTGAAACTCGACGACGACGAGACCGCCATGATCATGGGCCACGAAATGGCGCATGCGCTTCGGGAACACGCGCGCGAGCGATTGGCCAAGAGCAGCGCCACCGACATCGGCCTGCGGCTGGGCGCCTCGCTGCTGGGGCTGGGGGCCGGGACGATGAAACCGACGCCGATCTGGTCGGCCTGGAGCTGGCCGCCCGCGGCGCCTACCGCCCGCAGGCGAGTGTCAGCCTGTGGCAGAAGATGGCACGTGCCGGCGGCGGTGGCGGCCCCGCTTTTCTGTCCACCCACCCCAGCGGCCCGAACCGGATTCGCGAGCTCGAGGCGAATGTGCCGAAGGTGCAGGGCTTGTTTGAGGCAGCGCGGAAGTAGCCGGGTGTCCGACTCCCTCACCGCTCGCGCATCGATTGCCTGAGCGCGTCGGTCAGCGGTTCGAGCAGATAGTCCAGCGGGGTGCGCGGTCGGGTGACGATGAACACCTCGGCTGCCATGCCCGGCTGCAAGGCCGGCAAGCCCGCTTGCTGCAACCGGCTCAGATCCGGTCTGATATGCACCTGGAACCGGGGAACACCTTCCCGATCGGTCAGCGCGTCGGCGGACAGGTGGACCACCTCGCCCGGTACCAAGGGTGTGCTGCGGGCGTGCGCGGCCGTGAAACGCAGGTCGGCCTTCTGGCCCACCTGCAGCTCAAGGATGTGGTCGACGTCCACCGCCGCCTCCAGCAGCAAGGCCTCGTCCTCGGGCACGATCTGCATGATGACGTCACGCGGGCCGACCACCTGACCCGGCCCGCCCAGGCGCAGTCCCACCACACGCCCATCGGCTGGCGCCCGCACCTGCAGGCGCTGCACCGCAGACTCCACCGGGCGCAGCCGTTCGCGCAGTTCCGCCAGGCGTGCGGCGCTTTCACGCAGTTCCTCCGAGGCCTGCCGCTGGTAGGTGTGGCGCAAGGCCGCCATGCGCAATCGCACGTCATTCGCCCGCTGGGCCGACTGGGCCAGCTGGGCCTCGAACTCACCCATGCGCGCGCGGTAGTCGGCCACGGCGCGCTCATCGGCCAGCAGACGCGCACGCGAGACGAACTGCTGGCTCTGCAGGTGTCGGCTCATGTCGGCTTCTGCCTGGGCCAGGCGCAGCCCCTCCTCGGCCGCCGTTGCCTGGCGGCGCAGCGCCTGCTGCTCGGTATCGAGTGACCGGATCTGCTCGGCCAGTGTGTGCAGTTGCTGGTCCATGGCCTCTCGCCGGGCCTTGAAGATGCCCGTCTCGCGCACAACGGCCTGCTGGAAACGGCCGTCCGGCAGTTCAACCACCGGCAACAGGGCAGCAGTCGGCTCGAAATCGTCTGCCAACACCTGTTCCGCTTCGAGCCGGCTGTGCCGCAACGACTCGAACAGGTGCAGTTCGCGCAGCAGCTGGAGGTTGGCGTCGCTGCCCACGCTTTCAAGCTCCAGCAGCACCTGCCCCGCCTGCACCCGGTCGCCCTCGCGCACATGGATGACGCGCACCGCGCCGCCTTCGGGGTGCTGAACCGCCTTGCGGTGGAGTTCGGAGCGGACCTGACCACGGGTCACGACCGCGCCGCTCAAGGGCGCCATGGCCGACCACGCCATCAGGGCCAGCAACGCCACCACGATGGCGCCGACGCCCAGACGCATGGGGCCAGTCAGCGAGGACAGCGTGGCATTCACGGTGTGTGCTCCCCGGCCGTGGGCACGACAGGCTGACCGGTGAGGCGACGCATCAGCTCTTCGCGAGGCCCTACGCTTTCCAGCACCCCGTCCCGCATGATGGCGATGTGGTCCATGCCGGCCACCAGCGACGGCTTGTGGGTGATGAGCACCACCGTGCAGCCACGTCCCCGCAAGTGGGCCAGTACCTGCAACAGGGCCTGCTCACCCTCGGCGTCCAGGTTGGCGTTGGGCTCATCGAGCACCACCAGGCTCGGCCGCCCATACAGGGCGCGCGCCAGACCGATGCGCTGGGCCTGTCCGGCCGACAGCCGGATGCCGCCCTCACCGATGCGGGTCTGAAACCCGTCGGGCAGTCGCAGGATCATCTCCAGGGCCCGGGCATCGCGGGCTGCCGCCAGCACGGCCTCGTCGTCGCGCTCGCTCCAGCGGCCGATGTTCTCGGCGATGGTACCGGGAAACAAGGCCACATCCTGGGGCAGGTAGCCGGTCGACGCGCCCCGATCAACCGGATCCCATTGCCGGATGTCGGCACCATCGAGCCTGACCACACCGGTATCGGCCAGCCAAACGCCGGCCATCAGTCGCCCCAGGCTGGACTTGCCCGATCCACTGGGTCCGAGCAGGGCGAGTGACTGGCCCGCTGGCAGATCAAGGCGAATGTTTCTCAGGATCGGGCGATCGGCGCGAACACCCGCCAGGCCGACCTGCTCCATCTGCACGTGTCCCCGCAACGGCGGCAGCTGCATCATCTCGACGCGCTGCTGCATGGCTGGCCACTGGGACAGCAGTTGCCGCCAGGCCGAGCGGGCGGCCACCAGTGCCTGCCAGTTGCCAATCAGGCTTTCGACAGGCGCCATGGCGCGCCCCAGCAGGATGGTGGCGGCGATCATCACACCCGGGGTGATCTTCTCGTGTATGACAAGCCAGACCCCCAGTCCCATCATGCAGACCTGGATGCCCTGACGCAGCAGGCGTGTCGCAGCCTGCACCTGCCCCATCTGCCGTCCGCTGCGCATCAGCTGCCCGAGCACCTGGTCATTGATGGCACCCCACTGCCGAACAAACGACGGCGTCATGCCCATGCTGTTGAGGACCTCGGCGCGGTGCAACCCCTGATCGATCCAGGCCGTGCCCTGACGGATGCCAGCTTGTGCCGATTCAAGATCACGCCGGCTGGCCACTTCCCCCATCCAGGCGAGCATGACCATCAGGAGCGCGCCGGCGAAGGCCAGCACACCGAGCGCCGGATGAAACAGGAAGATGACGCCGATGAACAGCAGCAGCCAAGGCGCGTCGAAAAGCGCCACGATCTGGCTGCCGGAGAGGAACCCGCGCAGCACCGCCACATCCCTCAGGCTGCCGATGGCGCGAGGACCCGAGGGATGACGTTCCTTCATGACCAGGTGCCGCAACAGCGGTTCTGCCAGCAGGCGATCGACGCGGGCTGCCGCCACTTGAAGCAGCTGGGAACGGGCCATGTCCACCACCGCCATGGCCAGCAAGGCCACGAGCACGATGGTCGCCAGCATGAGCAGGGTTGCCTCGCTGCGGCTGTGGAGCACCCGGTCGAACACCTGCAGCATGAACAGGATGGGCGCCATCAGCATGAGGTTGATGAACACGCTGAACAGGCCGGCTGTCACCAGCGGCAGCTGCAGTGCCGACCGCCATTCCCGTCTGGCCTGATGGGTTTCGATCATCGGCGCGGCCCTCCCCGGACGCTGTACTCAGGTCACCAGGATGTCGGATGCGCTCAGAGAAGGCGCACCGGTGAGCGTGGCGAACTGAACCATGGCCGCAGATCCGCTGCCGTCCGGATCGTAGTAGAGGGCACCGGTGCTGCTGTCGTAGATGACATGGTCATTGGCATCGAGTGCCACAGCGCCATCGCCAGAAACGAAGAAGTCATCAGAGAGCGTACCTGTGGAGCGCAGGCGGTTGAACACCGCGTTTTCCAGCTGGATACGGTCGCCGCCACCGAAGTCGGTGATCTGGTCGACATTGGAGGAGGCACTGAGCCGCGTATCGAAGCGGAAAATGTCGTCGCCGGCACCGCCCGTCAGCACATCATTGCCCAGGCCGCCGATCAGCACATCGTTGCCACCTCCGCCGTCGAGGGTGTCGTCTCCAGCCTTGCCGTCGAGCCGGTTGTTGCCCGTGTTGCCGGCAATCTCGTTGTCCAGTGCGTTGCCATTGCCGTTGACATCCGCACTGCCCGTGAGCACCAGGTTCTCGACGAAGTTGCCCAGCGTGAAATTGACGCTGGCGCGCACGGTGTCCACGCCACCCGCATCGACGTACATGGTGTTGTTGCCACCGGCACCGGTGAGCGTGTTGTTGCCTCCATTGCCGGTCAGCGTGTTGTTCAGATCGTTGCCGGTGCCGTCGATGTCGGTATCGCCGGTGAGCACCAGGCGCTCGATGTTGGCGGCCAGCGTCCAGCTGATGCTGGACTCCACCGTATCGGTGCCGGCATTGGCCAGCTCCAGCGTGATGTCACCTGCGTTGTCGACGACATAGGTGTCGTTGCCGGTACCGCCGCGCATGAGATCAGTACCGGATCCCCCATCGATGCGGTCGTTGCCCGCACCTCCGTCGATGGTGTCGCCGAACGCGGTTCCGGTCAGCCGGTTGGCCCCGGCATTGCCCACCATTTCCAGATCGTTCTGAACCAGACTGGCGTCGACGTTGAGCGCCCCCCGACCTGTGCTGACCGCCTGGGCTCCCGTGCCGGTTCCGATCACCACCCTTTCGATGCCGACATCATCGCCAAACAGCACCAGCGTGCCGGGACGGGTGGCCGCAAACCGGATCTCGTCGACGCCACTGGTCCCGGTATCGTTGATCTCGGCCGACAGATGGTCTGCGGCCGAGGTGAACAGGTAGATGTCGCTGCCTTCGCCACCATCCAGACTGTCGACGCCACCGCGGCCGTCGAGCACATTGTTGCCACTGTTGCCGGTGATGGTGTTGGCCAGTGCATTGCCGATACCCCGCAGATCGCCGGTGCCGGTCATCACCAGGGCTTCGACGAAGTTGCTCAGGGTGTGGTCGACGCTGGCAAGCACCGTGTCGACACCACCGGCATCGACCCGGCTGCCTGCGGTCGGCGTTTCGTACACACGGTCACCGAGGTTGTCGACCACATAGGTGTCATCGCCGCCCAGACCGAACAGGCGGTCCGCGCCTTCCGAACCGTCCAGGCGGTTATTGCCTGCGTCACCGGTGAGCGTGTCGTTGAAAGCGGATCCGCGGATGTTCTCGATGTTGACGAGGGTGTCCACGCCACCCCAGCCGTCCTGTGCCGTGCCGGTATTCAGGTTCACCGTCACCGCCGAAGGCGATCCGACATAGTCGGCCCGGTCAATGCCGCCACCGCCATCGATCAGGTCGTTGCCACCCCGTCCCTCCAGGGACTCGAAGGGAGCGTCGTCAGAGCCGTAGAGCTCATCGGCAAACGAACTGCCGCGCACGGCTTCGATGTTGACCAGGGTGTCGGTACCGCCAAAGCCGTCCTCGGCAAAGCCGTCCGAACTGCCACCCAGCTGCACCACGACACCTGTCGGGCTGTTGTTGTAGTCGACCCGGTCATACCCTGCACCGCCGTCGATCAGGTCGTTGCCCGCGCCGCCACGGAAGAACTCGAATCCGTCGATGGCACCGGA
>JALOSN010000201.1 GCA_025458415.1 Hydrogenophaga sp. | reverse complement strand
GCCATCCGCCGCCACAGACGGTACCTGCGAAAGGGCAGACCGATCTCGGCATGGAAGCGGCTGCGGAAACGGGAGGGGGACAGGCAGGCCAGCGCGGCGGCCTCCTGCATCCGGCCAAAGTCGAACGGACGGCGCTCGACCTCCAGCACCACCCTGGCGATCCTGGCGTCTCTGGCGGGCCGGACGGCCACGCCAAAGGCGGCAAACGCCTCGTGGATACCCACGCGGTCTGCGCCGACGGCGCGCAGGTGATCGCGTCCCCGCAGCAAATCCTGCTCACTCAGCGGGCTGCGGTGGTCCTGCAGGGGGTCCAGGTACAGACAGGCCATCGGCCCGCTGCTCCTGAGGTGATGAACCGTCTCGGAGGGGATGACCCGGGCCTCGCACGGCTCCCAGTCGGACAGGCCGCCCTTCGGGGTCCAGGTCTGGAGAAAAAAGGGTTGCTCCAGCCCAACCGCAATCCGTATGGCGGCGTTCATGTGGGGCGCCATGTCCAGCCCCGGACCGATGTAAAGGCCACGGGACAGGCGATTTTTGAAAGCCGGCAGCGCAGGACCCGGGCACCATGGCTTCGTTGGTTCCACTATCCATCCAAGGCATGCGACATCCCATCCACGAAGAAGCGATTGCCGGCCGTTGCAGCCGGAATGCTCACCGATCGTACACCGCGCCACCGGCTGGACCTGCGCGCGCGCAGCACCAGCCGGCGTCTCCACGTCCGACCCACCCCGCAGGGCACGCTGGTGTTCAGCCGGTCAGCGTCCAACACCTCCCTGGTCGCCCATTGGGGCGAACTGACCACGGTGACCGGCCAGCGTTCGGGTGCCATCTGGACGCTTCAGTCCAACGGGCTTGCGTGCCTGCTGGGTGACCGGGTGCCCAGCACTCAGCCCACCCTGGGGCAGTTGGCCGCCAGCCTGGCCACGATCCCCGCAGACAACCCTTTCCAGCGACGAATCCCCTGAACCCCAAGGAGCCGAACCATGTCCAAGAATCCACTCATCCTGCTGACCTTTGCCCTGGCGCTCACGGGCTGTGCCGCGACCATCGACCAGACCGGGCTGGAGCAGCGCACCGCCCAGGCCATCGGTCGCTCCGTAGGCCAATTCACCATCACCGATCGGACGGAGGAGACCGGCGGGCGCATCAACTACACCGTGCAGACACAGGACCGCAAGACCTACCGCTGTTACCTCTATGGAGCCACTGGGTTCCAGCGCGCGATGAGCTTCGGTCAGACACCGCATTCGGATGCCATCTGCACGCCGACCGTCACGGGTCAGGGCGGCGCTGCGGTCAAGGGATCGGCCGCTTCCGCACCCGCGGCGCCGGCTGATGGCAGGCCGTGCAATGCCCTGCTGCGGGCGGCAGGCCGGTGCTGATGGAAAGCCGGACGCGCAGGTGGCGCCGCACGCGCCTCAGCGATTGCGCCGTACCCACCAGGGGCCGGTCGGCCAGCGAAGCAGGTTCAGCAGGTTGCCCGCCAGGATCAGTCCGACGCCCAGCGCGGTGAACACGTCCAGCCGTTCCGAGTAGACCAGCCAGCCGACCAGTGCGGTCAGCGGGACGCGCAGGAAATCCATCGGGACAACCACCGTGGCATCGGCATGCTGCATGGCCCGGGCGAAGCAGTAATGCGAGTAGGTGCCGCAAAACGCCACCACCACCACCCAGCCCCAGACCTCTGCTGAAGGCCACTGCCAGACCAGCAGCGCCGGCACCAGTCCGATCGCGCTCTGGATCACCAGCATCCAGAAGCTGATGGCCACGGCCGCCTCGGTGCGTGTGAGGGACTTGACCAGCACCACCGAGACCGCAAAACCCACCGCCGACGCCAGGGCAATGAGCTGCCCGGCGTCCAGTTCACCGGTGCCGGGCCGCACGATCACGGCCACGCCCACCAGGCCCAGCAGCACGGCCACCCACTTGCGGCCGCTCATGCGTTCGCCCAGAAACATCACTGCCAGGGCGGCCGACCAGATCGGCATGGTGAACTCGATCGACACCACCTGCGCCAGCGGAATCAGGGTCAGGGCCACGAACCAGCCGTACTGGGCCGCATAGTGGACAACGTTGCGCAGTGCGTGCTGGGGCAGCCTTTCGGTCCGGACCGCGGCCAGACCGCCCGCGGCGTGCACCAGGGGCCAGAGCATGGCCATGCCCAGCACGGAGCGCAGCAGCATGATCTGGAACACCGACAACTCGCGGGTGGCCTCTCGCCCAGCCACGGCGATCACCACCATCAGGGTCAGCCAGCCGGCCATCCAGCCGGCAGCGTGAAGGGTCGAGGCGTTGGGTGGCGTTGCCATCGCCGTGAGCTTAGCGGGTCAGCCGCATCGACAAGCGTCAGCTTCGGCCAACCGGATCTCCACCGTGCAATGCACCAGTTCCTCATGGATGGCCAGCGCCTCATGGACCCTGCGGGGCGTCAAATCGGGATCGGGTGAGAGCACGGTCAGCGCGCAGGCATACGCATCATGGCCCACGCGCCACACATGCAGATCAAGCAGCTCCACAGGCGCGACGGTCCGCAGGGACCCAATGACTTCGCGGATCTCCTGCACCACCGGATGGTCCATTTCGCGGTCGAGCAGGACGCGACTGGTTTCGGCGATCAGGCCTTTGGCCCAGACCGCGACCAGCACGGACCCGACCAGTCCCATGACAGGATCGAGCCACACCCAGCCCCAGATCCACCCACCCAGCAGCGCCACGATGGCCAACACCGACGTGAGAGCGTCCGCCAGAACATGCAGGTAGGCGGAGCGCAGATTGAGGTCATGGTGATGCGAATGGGCATGCTGACCATGATCGGTGTGTCCATGCCCGTGATCATGGGGATGCACACGCCCCAGAATGAGGGCACACACCACATTGACCAGGAGACCCGCAACAGCCACCCCGATGGCCTCCTGAAATCGAATCGACTGGGGTTCAACGAGGCGTTGCAGCGAGGCCACCGCCATCAGCGCTGCCACACCCAGCAGAAACAAGGCGCTGGCGAAGCCGCCAAGCACCTCGACCTTCCAGGTACCGAAAGCAAAGCGCGTGTCGCCCCTGAGTCGACGGGATACGGCGTAGGCCAGTACGCTCACCCCGATGGCGGCGGCGTGGGAACCCATGTGCCAGCCATCGGCCAGCAGCGCCATGGATCCCAGCCACCAGCCGGCCGTGATCTCCAGCACCATCGCCACCAGGGTGATCCAGAGGACAACCCGAGTGCCTCTTTCGGCGGCGACGTTGCTCCGGTGGAAGTCGTGGCTGTGTTCCCAGGTTGGATCCGTGGTGTTCATAGGTATTTGGTGATCTGGCGAAACTCGTCCAGCGAATCCGGCCGGGTTTGCCCCTTCGCATCCACCATGTGGTTCAGGCAGTGATCCAGGTGGTCCTGGATCAGCGTCTTCTTGGCCTGGGTGATGGCTTTCTCGACGGCCTGGAGCTGCTGCACCACATCCAGGCAGGGCTTGCCGTCTTCGAGCATCTTCACAACGCTGGACAGGTGTCCTCCCGCGCGGCGCAGGCGCTTGATCACGGCAGGATGGGTCGCGTGTGTGTGCATGGTCAATGGCCTTGCAGGCAATGGGATAACCTCCCCCGGAGGTTACAATAGAATCATGGCGAGCCTGAGCACGCGGTGCCCTACCACGGCCACAGCCACGAGCACGAGGCGACCATCACCTCAAGCACCCAGGTGCACCATGTGGGCGACCATTCTCACGATCACGCCCATGCCTTGCCCGTGGGCATGCCCGGTTGGGTCCAAGGGACGAGGGTCTGGCATGAGGGGCCCATCCAGCCAGGCCCCTGGTCGGCTCTCGACGGACCTGAACGCCCGCCGCACGCCTGACCCCCGCCAGTTTCTGCGGGTTCGGGCTGCGCACGCGGGCCGATACGTTACGTCCCATCTCGAAGTTCTCATGCTCAGCCATTTTCTCGACCGGCTGCGGGATGCGCCATGGGCGTTCCCGGGCCAGGCCTTCACCCGCTTCGGGGTGCTGGCCCTGCTGCTCTTGGTGTCCATGGACGCCTTTGCCCACGCCGTCACCCAGGGCGACAAGGGCTACATCCAGGAAATCTCAGGCGTCCACCTGCTGCCCTTCACCTACCTGGGGGCCAAGCACATGATGACAGGCTATGACCACATCCTGTTCCTGTTCGGGGTGATCTTCTTCCTGTACAAGTTCAAGGACATCGCCATCTACGTGAGCCTGTTCGCCATTGGCCACTCCACGACCATGCTGCTCGGGGTGTACTTCAGCATCGGCATCAGCAGCTACATCATTGACGCCATCATCGGTCTGTCCGTGGTGTACAAGGCGCTGGACAACCTGGGCGCCTTCCAGCGCTGGTTCGGCTTTCAGCCCGACACCAAAGCAGCCACGCTGATCTTTGGTCTCATCCACGGCTTCGGTCTGGCCAGCCGGGTGCAGGACTATGAGATATCACCTGACGGCCTGGTGCCCAACCTCATTGCCTTCAACGTGGGGGTGGAGATCGGTCAGTTGCTGGCCCTGGCGGTCATCCTCATCGGCATGAGCTACTGGCG
>JALOSN010000200.1 GCA_025458415.1 Hydrogenophaga sp. | reverse complement strand
TCCCCGGGGGGCTGATGGCCTTGTGCGCCCAGGCCGTGGCCTCGCTGGTCGCCCGCTGAATGGCAGCGTGTGAACTCCCGTCGGCCAGACGGGTCTGAATGCCCCAATGAACCCCACATATTCTGTCTGGCTGGTGCTTGGCGCCGCCTTCGTCGCGGCCAACCTCCCGTTTGTCAACCAGCGCTGGATGGTGCTGGGGCCCCTGAGCAACCCGAAGCCTCTGTGGGGGCGGTTGCTGGAGCTGGTGGTCTGGTACTTCCTCGTCGGCGGTCTGGGTCTGGCGCTGGAGCAGCACGCGGGGCAGATCTACCCGCAGGGCTGGGAGTTCTACGCCACCACCGCCTCCCTGTTCCTGACCTTTGCCTTCCCGGGTTTCGTCTACCGCTACCTCGCGCGTCGTCGCGGCTGACCATGGTGGATGACGCGCACCTGCGAGAAACGCCGGTGGCCCGCACCGAGCTGTTGCGGGGTCATTTTCTTCATGTCGTGCGGGACACTGTGCAACTGCCGTCGGGGCGAGAGGCCACACGCGAATACGTCCTGCACCCGGGTGCCGTCATGGTCATTGCCATGCTTGACGATGGCCGTGTGGTGCTGGAGCGTCAGTACCGCCACCCTTTGCGGTCGGTCCTGATCGAGTTTCCTGCCGGCAAACGCGATGCGGGCGAAGACAGCCTGGCCTGTGCCCGTCGCGAGTTCCAGGAAGAGACCGGCTACACCGCACGCGAATGGGCATTCGCCGGGCGTCTGGCACCGACGGTGGCCTACTCGGACGAGTGCATCGACATCTGGTTCGCCCGGGGCCTGGAAGCTGGCGAGCGCCGGCTGGACGAGGGCGAGTTCCTTGACGTGTTCCTGGGGACGGCCGATGACTTGCTGGAATCCTGTCGCAACGGGGAAATCATCGATTCCAAGACACTGATCGGTGCCTTGTGGCTGCAGAATGTGCGCAGCGGCGCCTGGACACTCGACTGGGTGGACAGCATCGGGCAGCCACTTTGCCGATAATGGCGGCATGAAGGTCCTCAACCTGCAGTGTGAGCACGGCCACGACTTCGAAGGCTGGTTCGCCTCCGAAGACGATTTCCGGCAGCAGCTGGAGAGCGAGCTCCTGGCTTGCCCGGTCTGCGGTCACACCGGGGTGCGCAAGATGTTGTCGGCACCGCGCCTGAACCTGGGCGCACCCGCCGCCGCCGAAGCCCCTGCCCAGGGCGAGGTGACCCTGGGTCACGCCGCACCGGGTTCGGGCTTGCAGGCGCGCTGGCTGCGAGCCATGCGCGAACTGGTGGCGCAGACAGAGGACGTGGGCGAGCGTTTTGCCGATCAGGCGCGTGCCATGCACCATGGCGAGATCGAGCAGCGCAACATCCGGGGCAAGGCCACTCCGGAAGTGGCCATGGAGCTGATCGAAGAGGGCATTGGGGTGATGCCTTTGCCGGCATTGCCGGCGATCAAGGAAACGCTCCAGTGAAAAAGCCCCGCAGGACGGGGCTTCTTCGATGGTGAAGTGATCCTGTCAGGGGTACAGGCCGCGCAGGTCACGCGCGTGCAGGATGCGCTTGCAGGCCACGATGAAGGTGGCCGTGCGCAGGCTGACCTTGTGCTCCTCGGCCACCTGCCAGACGCCGGCAAAGGCACCCTGCATGATGCGCACCAGGCGTTCATTGATCTCCTCTTCGGTCCAGAAGAAGCTGGAGAAGTCCTGCACCCATTCGAAGTAGCTGACGGTCACGCCACCCGCGTTGGCGATCACGTCGGGCAGCACCAGCACACCCCGGTCGTGGAGGATGTCATCGGCCTGCGGCGTGGTGGGGCCGTTGGCACCCTCGATGATCATGCGGGCCTGGATGCGGGCTGCGTTGGCTTCGGTGATCTGCTGTTCCAGCGCGGCGGGGATCATGATGTCGCACGGCACATCCCAGAAGGCATCGGGTTCGATGACCTCAGCCTGTGCGAAGCCGGCCACGCTGCCGGTGCGCGACACATGGGCCATCAGGGCCGGCACGTCCAGTCCGGCTTCTCGGTAGATGCAGCCGCCGTGGTCCTGCACAGCCACCACGCGGGCACCGGCTTCGGCAAACAGCTTGCCGGCCACGCCGCCCACGTTGCCGAAGCCCTGCACGGCCACCCGGCTACCCGAAATGTCCATCCCGATGCGCTTGGCGGCCTCGACACCGACGGTGAACACGCCACGGCCGGTGGCTTCACGGCGTCCCAGCGAGCCACCCAGGTCCACCGGCTTGCCGGTCACCACGCCAGTGGCGGTGGCGCCCTCGTTCATCGAATAGGTGTCCATCATCCAGGCCATCACCTGTTCGTTGGTGTTGACGTCGGGTGCCGGGATGTCCTTGGTCGGACCGATGATGAGGCCGATCTCGCTGGTGTAGCGCCGCGTGACGCGCTCGAGCTCGCCGACGCTCAGCTGCCGGGGGTCGACGCGGATGCCGCCCTTGGCACCGCCATAGGGCACGTTCACCGCGGCGTTCTTGATCGACATCCAGGCCGACAGGGCCATGACTTCGGACAGGGTGACATCCTGGTGGAAGCGCACGCCACCCTTGCCGGGACCGCGCGAGGTGTTGTGCTGCACGCGGTAGCCTTCGAAGTGGGCCACCGAGCCGTCATCCAGGTGGATGGGCACATCGACGATCAGGGTGCGCTTGGGGCGCTTGAGGGTGTCGACCCATCGACCCAGGGAGCCCAGGTAGGGCGTGACGCGGTCGACCTGCTGCAGGTAGATGCCCCAGGGCCCGAGGTTGTCGGGGTTGAGGTAGGAGGGCAGGGCGCGCGTCAGTGCCGAGGGGCTGTAGCTGGACGGATCGCGCGGCTGTTTCGGTGCTTGTGACATCGTTGAAGGTTCCTTGTGGGTGGTGTCCGGCCACGTGAAGAAGCCGACGACCGCGACTGTAGGGACCTGTCCGTGGCTTGTCCAAGGCCGGCTTGCCATGCCGTCATGCGTTTCGCGCATAGATTGCGCGGGGTGCTCCTCAGGAGTTGAACTGCAGCGCCGCCAGACCGGCATAGGTGCCGCCAGCCGCCACCAGGCTGGCGTGGGTGCCCTGTTCGACGATGCGGCCGTGGTCCAGCACGACGATGTGGTCGGCCCGCTGCACGGTGGCCAGCCGGTGGGCGATGACCAGGGTGGTGCGGTTGCGCATGGCCGCCTCCAGGGCCGCCTGGACCAGGCGCTCGCTCTGGGCGTCGAGCGCGCTGGTGGCTTCGTCCAGCAGCAGCAGCGGCGGGTTCTTGAGCATGGCCCTTGCAATCGCGATGCGCTGCTTCTGGCCACCGGACAGGCGCACCCCGCGTTCGCCCAGGAAGGTGTCGTAGCCTTCGGGCAGCCGGGCGATGAACTCGTCGGCATGGGCCGATCGTGCGGCGGCCCGAACCTCGTCATCGGTGGCACCGGGTCTTCCGTAGCGGATGTTCTCCAGGGCGCTCGAGGAGAAGATCACCGGATCCTGGGGCACGATGCCGACGCGCTCGCGCAGCGTGCGCAACGACCAGCGCTCGATCGGCAGACCATCGAGTTCGATGCGTCCGGACTGGGGATCGTAGAAGCGCAGCAGCAGGCTGAACACGGTGCTCTTGCCGGCGCCGCTGGCGCCGACCAGAGCCACGGTCTGGCCCGGCCTGACCCGCAGGCTGAAGTCCTCCAGGGCGGGCTGGTCCGGTCGTGAGGGATACCGAAACTGGAGCTGGTCGAACACCAGCGCGCTGCCGCCGGCGGGCGCACCGGGTTCCTGCGGTGCGACCGGATCCTGCACGGGGGAGCGGGTGGCCAGCAGTTCGACCAGCCGTTCGCTGGCACCGGCGGCGCGCAGCAGGTCGCCATAGACCTCGCCGAGCACCGCGACGGCGCCAGCGAAGATGATCACGTACAGCACGGCCTGGCCCAGCTGGCCCGCGCTGAGCTGACCGGCCATGACGGCCTGGGTGCCCTGGTACAGACCCCAGAGAATGAGGGCCGCGTTGGCAATGATGATGAAGGCGACCAGCACCGCCCGGGCGCGGCTGCGCCGGATGGCGGTC
>JALOSN010000199.1 GCA_025458415.1 Hydrogenophaga sp. | reverse complement strand
ACCTGGCGCAAACCCGGCTGGGTGATCTCGATCGGGTCTTCCGCGGTCCAGATCTTGCGCTCGGCCGTGTTCACCTCGGCCAGCATGGAATGCAGCGTGGTCGTCTTGCCCGAGCCGGTCGGGCCCGCGGCCAGCACCATGCCGAAGGAACGCTGCGAGAAGCCGGCAATGGTGGACAGGTCGCGGGGCTGCAGGCCCAGTTGCCCCAAGGGCAGGGGTTTGGCCGAGGTCAGCAGACGTAGAACCACATCCTCCAGGCCGTCGTGCGTGGGCATCACCGCCACGCGCAGCTCCAGGTTCTGTCCGCCAAACTCGGAGAAATCGATCTTGCCATCCTGCGGACGCCGCCGCTCGGCAATGTCCAGCTTGGCCATGATCTTGATGCGCGAGACCAGCGGAGCACGCAGCTTGGCCGGCAGCCAGAGGTAGGGCTCCAGATCGCCGTCGCGCCGGAAGCGGATGGCCGTCAGGGCCTCGCCCGGATTGCTTTCGATGTGGATATCCGACGCCTGGGTGCGCTGGGCCTCGCCGATCATGCGGTTGACCAGCCGCACCATGCCAGCCGATTCGCTGGCCGAGGCCAGCTGCTCGGCTTCTGCCGCACTGCCCACCTCGACCATCGCCTGCATGACCAGATCGTCAAGGGGAGCGGCTTCTGCATGGGCCGACGGCAGCAGCCGGCGCCGGACCTCCTCGGTCAGGCCTTCGCCAGGGATGGCGAGTCCGACCTGCGTGATCTGTTCCTGCACCTCCAGCCGGCGATCGATCGCTTGCGCGCTGGCCCAGACCAGCGTCACCGTGTGCCCAGTCAGATAAGCCAGGTCGCGCTGAAGCTCGGCCCGTGTGGGGGTGGCGGAGGCGACAAACAGCTGCTCATTGGCCATGCCCAGCGGCACGACATGGTGGAGGCGCGCCTGCGGCAGGGGCAACAGGCGAAAGGCGTCCGGCTCGACATCGAAACTGAGCACGTCGACCTCGACCACACCGGCCACCCGGGCCAGGGCACGGTGCAGTTCGTCGTGGCTGAGCAACAGGCGCTGCACCAGCTCTTGCGCACGTGACCGCAGCAGGTCCGGGCTCTCGGCCTCCAGCTGGGCAATGGCTGCCTCGTCCAGCAGGTGCAGTTGCAGGACGGCCTGGCGCAGACTGATCACCGGCATGCAGTGCACGCACTCCAAGGCCACCAGCAGCTGGTGCAGGTTGTGGATCAGGCTGGGCGGGAGGACCGCAGCAGGCGTAGACAGGCTCATTCGTGGATCAGAAAGCAAATGCGGGGTCTGGGCAAAGCGCCGGACCAAGCCGTACCATCACCTTACCCCGAGTTGGACACCATCGGACTTGATTTCGGGCAAGTACCCGCAGGGGTAGTCCACCTGCAAGCCACGAATGGACCCTTTCCATGACGAATTGCACACCTGCAACCAGTTCCTGGCGCCTGCGCCGCCGCGCCCTCCTGATGGTGACCGCACTGGTCACCGGCATGTGGGGCTGTGCAGGACCCCTCGCGACGAAGGGGGCGGCCCCGGTCGCAGAGCAACCCGAGGGCGCCTCCGGCATCGCGGCGTCGGTGGAAACCCGTTTTCGGCAGCAGGCGGTGGCCGCTGCCCATCCGCTGGCGGCACAGGCAGGATGGCAGATGCTGCAGGCTGGCGGCTCTGCGGTCGATGCGGCGATCGCAGCCCAGATGGTGCTGACCCTGGTGGAACCCCAGTCGAGTGGCATTGGTGGCGGCGCCTTCCTGCTGCACCATGACGGACGCCGGATCCAGGCTTACGACGGTCGGGAGACCGCGCCGGCAGCCGCAGGACCGGATCTGTTCCTGGACAGCGCCGGCAAGCCCCTTCCCTTCATGGAGGCGGTGGTCGGCGGGCGTGCGGTCGGCACACCCGGAGCGGTCATGATGCTGGCCCAGGCCCACCGCGCGCACGGCCGGCTGCCCTGGGCGACACTGTTCGGACCGGCCATCCGGTGGGCCGAGCAGGGTTTCCCGGTCGGACCACGTCTGCACACCCTGCTGAGCGCCGAATCCGCACTGAAGAACGATCCTGTCGCGCGGCCATATTTCTACCGTCCCGACGGGCAGCCCCACCCCGTTGGGCACGTCCTGCGCAACCCGGAACTGGCGTCCGTGTTTCGCCGGCTGGCGGCTGAGGGGCCCGCCGCCCTCCACCAGGGCCCGGTCGCACAGGCCATCGTGCAGGCGGTGCAGGCCCACCCCACCAACCCGGGCCGCCTGACCCTGGAGGACATGGCACGCTATCAGCCCCGGGTGAGGGACGCGTTCTGCCATGACCACGACACATCGGCCCGGCGGCTGCGCCTGTGCGGCTTTCCGCCACCCAGCTCGGGAGCCCTGGCCATCGGGCAGATCCTGGGTCTGCTGTCCTACACCCCGCAGGCCGGGCTGCCGTTGCAGGCTGGCCTGCCGTCGGCAGACAGCCTCCACGCCTATGCCGAAGCCTCGCGCCTGGCCTTTGCCGACCGGGCTCAATATGTGGCCGATCCCGACTTTGTGCCGGCACCCGGCGGGCGCTGGACCCGCCTGCTGGACCCTGCGTACCTGCAGGAGCGAGCCCGCTTGATCGGTGCCCGCCGCGCACCCGTGGTTCAGCCAGGAACGCCGGACGGCACCACCACGGGTTGGGGCCCCATGCCGGACCAGCCCGAGTACGGCACCAGCCACCTGAGCGTGGTCGATGCCCATGGCAACGTCCTGGCCATGACCACTACCATCGAAGCCGGCTTCGGAGCCCGGCTCATGGTGAGCACCGACCCATCGCGGCCTGGCGGCTTTCTGCTGAACAACCAGCTCACCGACTTCAGCTTTGTGCCGGCCGACGCCCAGGGTCGGCCGGTGGCCAATCGGGTCGAACCGGGCAAGCGACCACGTTCCTCGATGTCACCCACCCTCGTGTTCGATCGCGACAGCGGAGAGCCGCTGATGAGCCTGGGCAGCCCGGGCGGCGCCCTGATCATCCATTTCACGGCCAAGACCCTGCTGGGAACGTTGCACCAGGGCCTGACGCCGCAGCAGGCCATCGACCTGCCCAATTTCGGCACCACCGGCGGCCCGATACTGCTGGAGGTCGGGCGCTTCTCCGCCGAGACGGTTCAGGCGCTGGAGCTAAAGGGCCACACCGTGCAGCAGGTTCCCATGCCCAGCGGCCTGCAGGCCCTTCAGCGTGGCCCGGCCGGCGTATGGCTGGGCGGCGCTGACCCGCGACGCGAAGGCGTTGTGATGGGGAACTGAAACCCGAGGCCACTCCGTTGCGGGGGTCGCAGTCCGCAAGGTGGCTGATCCGCCTTGGGGCGCCCCGGCGCCGAATCAGACGTCGATGGCCGCCGCCGATCCGGCCTGCCTGCGCAGTTCGAATTTCTGGATCTTGCCGGTGCTGGTCTTGGGCAGTTCACCGAACACGACCGCCCTGGGCACCTTGAAACCGGCCAGGTGCTGGCGGCAGTGGCGAACGATGTCCTCCGGCGTGACCTGGGCCCCGACCTTGAGCTCGACAAAGGCGCAAGGGGTCTCGCCCCACTTCGGATCGGGACGGGCCACCACAGCCGCGGCCAGCACATCCCGGTGGCGGTAGAGCACGTCCTCGACCTCGATGGACGAAATGTTCTCGCCGCCCGAGATGATGATGTCCTTGCTGCGGTCCTTGATCTTGAAATAGCCGTCGGGGTACTGGACGGCCAGATCACCGCTGTGGAACCAGCCGCCGGCGAAGGCTTCTGTGGTCGCCTTGGGGTTCTTCAGGTAGCCCTTCATGGCGATGTTGCCCTTGAACATGATCTCGCCCATGGTCTCGCCATCCTGCGGCACCGGTTGCATCGTCTGCGGGTCGAGCACGCGCACATCGCGCTCCAGGTGGTAGCGCACGCCCTGGCGGGCATTGAGTCGGGCGCGTTCGCCGATGTCCAGCCGGTTCCAGCTCTCGTGTTTGGCGCAGACCGTGGCTGGTCCGTAGACCTCGGTCAGGCCATAGACGTGGGTCAGGTCGAAGCCCATCTGCTCCATGCCCTCGATCATCGAGGCCGGCGGTGCGGCGCCCGCCACCATGGCCTTGATACCGGCGGGCACCCCTTGCTTGAGCGCGGCGGGTGCGTTGACCAGCATCCCGTGCACGATGGGCGCGCCGCAGTAGTGGGTGACGCCGTGCTCGCGCATGGCGTCGAAGATGGCCTTCGCCTCGACCCGGCGCAGGCAGACATTGACCCCGGCCCGGGCTGCCACCGTCCAGGGGAAGCACCACCCGTTGCAATGGAACATGGGCAGCGTCCAGAGGTAGACCGCGTGCTTGGGCATGTCCCATTCGAGGATGTTGCTGATGGCGTTGACCGCCGCGCCCCGGTGGTGGTAGACCACTCCTTTGGGGTTGCCGGTGGTCCCACTGGTGTAGTTCAACGCGATGGCATCCCACTCGTCGCCAGGCAGGCTCCAGGAAAAGGACGGCTCGCCACCAGCGATGAAATCCTCATAAGTGGTGCTGCCGATGCGCTGTACCGCACCGGTGAACAACGCGTCCTCCACGTCGATCACCAGCAGCGGCTCGGTTCGCTGGCGCAGGGCAATGGCCTGGGCCATGACGGGTGCGAACTCCGGATCGACGATCACCACCCGGGCCTCGCCGTGATCGAGCATGAAGGCGACCGCCTGCGGGTCCAGCCGGGTGTTGAGGCTGTTGAGCACCGCACCGGCCATGGGCACCCCGAAATGCGCTTCGACCATGGGTGGCGTGTTGGGGAGCATCACCGCCACGGTGTCGTTCTTGCCGATGCCAGCGCGCTGCAGGGCGCTGGCCAGCCGGCGGCAACGGGTGTAGGTCTGGCTCCAGGTCTGACGCAGCTGGCCGTACACGATGGCCAGCCGGTCCGGGTAGACCTCGGCCGTGCGTTCGATGAAGCTCAGCGGCGACAGGGGCGCAAAGTTGGCTTCATTGCGCGGCAGTTCCCGGTCATACATGTGGACAGCGGTCTCGGGGTTCATGGTCTTGTCTCCTTTTGTTGCGGCGCCGTTGCGAGAGAATACCCCGATGGCGATCCCCCAGTCCTTCATCCAGGAGCTGCTCAGCCGCGTCGACGTGGTCGAGGTGGTGGGCCGGTACGTGCAGCTCAAGAAAAAAATCACCCTCGTTCAGCGTCAGTCCGTCCAAGCAGTTCTACCACTGCTTCGGCTGTGGCGCCAACGGCAATGCCATCGGCTTCCTCATGGAGCACGCCGGCATGAACTTCGTCGAGGCGGTCAAGGACCTGGCCGGCCAGGTGGGCCTGCAGGTGCCGGAAGACGAGTCGTCGCCCCAGGACCGCGAGCGCGCCGCCCAGGTGCGGCAGAAGCAGGCCACGCTGACCGACGTGCTGGAAAGGGCCGCGAAGGCCTACCAGAAAGACCTCAAAGGATCGCCCCGGGCGGTCGACTACCTCAAGCGCCGCGGCCTGACCGGACAGATCGCCAAGGCCTTCGGGCTGGGCTACGCGCCTGAGGGCTGGCGCCACCTGGCCGGCGTGTTTCCCGACTACACCGAACCGCTGCTGGTCG
>JALOSN010000198.1 GCA_025458415.1 Hydrogenophaga sp. | reverse complement strand
GACGGCGCGCGCATGATGGAGGAGACCCTGGCTCAGTGGCGTGCCCAGGGCACCCGGCCCGACCTCTGGGTGTTCGCCTACGCGTCACTGGTCTGGCGCCCCGAATTCGACGCGGCCGAGCAACGGCTGGCCCGGGTGCATGGCTACAGCCGCAAGCTGCACATGTGGAGTCGGGTCAACCGGGGCACCCCGGAACGTCCCGGCCTGGTGTTTGCCCTCACGGCCGGCGGCAGCTGCCAGGGTCTGGCCCTGCGTGTGCCGCATGACCAGGTTGATGCCCTGATGCCGGTGCTGTGGGCGCGGGAAATGCCCAACCCGGTCTACGATCCCAGGTGGCTGTCGTGCCGGACCGAACAGGGGCTGGTGCGCGCATTGGCGTTCACCCTGTCCCGGCGCAGCCCCAACTACACCGGACACCTGAGCGAGGCCCGGTACCGGGACATATTCGCCCACTCGCGGGGCCGCTACGGCACCACGCTCGAGTACGCCCGGCAAACGCTGGAAGGACTGAGGGCCCATGGCATCGAAGACCGCGACCTGGCCCATCTGCTGCGGCTGGCCGATGACCTGCCCGGGTAACCCCGGCACCGCGACTTGACCCGGCGCAACACCCGGGTGCCGGGGCGTGCCTATACTGCCGCCATGACCCGCAATACCGACATCGCCGACCTGCGCAAGAGCTACGAAAAGGCCGAACTCAGCGAATCCGCTTCGCACGCCGATCCACTGCAGCAGTTCGACCAGTGGTTGAAGGAAGCCATCAGTGCCGAGGTGCCCGAACCCAATGCCATGACACTGGCCACGGTGGGTGCTGACCTGCGACCCACCACCCGCGTGGTGCTCATCAAGGGCTACGACGATCGTGGCATCGTTTGGTACACCAATTACCTCAGCCAGAAAGGCCGCCAGCTGGCCGGCAACCCCTACGCAGCACTGCAGTTCCACTGGGTGGAGCTGGAACGTGTGGTGCGCATCGAAGGCATCGTCGAGAAGGTCGGTGAAGAGGAAAGCGATGCCTACTTCCACAGCCGCCCCCTGGACAGCCGCATCGGCGCGTGGGCCAGCCCGCAGAGCGAAGTCATTGAAAGCCGGACCGTGCTGGTGACCAACGCCGCGAAGTATGGTGCCCAGTTCATGCTCAAGCCGCCGCGTCCGCCGCATTGGGGAGGCTACCGACTCAGGCCCGACACCTGGCAGTTCTGGCAAGGCCGCAAGAGCCGCCTTCACGACCGGCTGCGCTACACGGTCCAGTCGGACGGCAGCTGGCTGCGCGAGCGACTGGCGCCCTGAGCCCGCCCGTCCCGATTGCCATGCACCGCACCATCTTCACCACCCCGGTGGTCAACTCGCTGCTGCGCAGCTTCTCCGTCGCCTTCCTGAAACTCACGGGCTGGAAGGTGGAGGGCAGCCTGCCCCCGCAGGCCGCCAAAAGCGTGTTCATTGCCGCGCCCCACACCAGCAACTGGGACCTGCCCTACACCCTGATGGTGGCCTTCGCCCTGCGTCTGAATCCCTACTGGATGGGCAAGCACACGCTTTTCAAGGCCCCTTTTGGTCCGCTGATGCGCTGGCTCGGTGGCATAGCCGTCAACCGCGAGCAGGCCAACAACCTCGTGGCCGCGTCGGCCCTCGCCATCCGCGAGGCCGATGGCCCCCTGCAGCTCATCGTCCCGCCGGAGGGCACCCGCAGCAAGACCCGCTTCTGGAAGACCGGCTTCTACCACATCGCCCGAACGGCCGAGGTGCCCATCGTCATGGCCTACATGGACTACACGGCCAAGCGCAGCGGACTGGGCCCGCTGTTCGAGCCCACTGGCGACGTCGAGGCCGACATGAATGCCATCAAGGCGTTCTACGCGCCGTTCAAGGGCAAGAACGCGGGGCAGTTCGAAGGCGGCGGCAGTTGAACGCCAACGCGAGCAAGTGCGCCAATCGCTGGACGAGCCGCCTGGCCACCGTTCCTACAACGCGAACACCGCTTGCGCGTTCTTGCAGAGAAACAGCGCCCGGGTTTCCTCGTCCAGGCCCAGCAGATGCAGTTCCTTCAGGCAATCGGCGGGGCTGATCATGGGGTGGTTGCTGCCGAACAGGACCTTGTGGCGACCGTGCGACTTCATGTACGCCACCAGTTCGGCAGGGTAGCGGCCCGGCTTGTAGGCTGACGTGTCGATGTACACGTTGGGAAACTTGGTGGCAAATGCAATCATTTCGTTGTGCCACGGATAGCCGACGTGGCCGCAGACGATCCTGAGCTCGGGGAAATCCAGCGCGATCCGCTCGATGTGCAGCGGCCGGCCTGTTTCCGAGCTGCGCAAGGGCCCGGTGAGCCCCACCTGCAGGCAGACAGGGACATTCAACTCGACACAGGCCGCCAACACCGGGTAGTAGAGCGGATGGGTGCAGGGCCACTCCCACAGCCACTGGATGAAGCGCACGCCCTTGAAGTGGTGCTGCGTGACATAGTGTCGAACGGTCCGCACCGCCTCGACCGGGTTCCTGAGGTCAGCCGATGCGAGGCCGACGAACAGGTCCGGGTAGAGCGTGGTGGCCTGCAGGACGTCATCGTTGCTGATCAGCGGCCCCTGGGGGCCGTACCACGGCGACAGCAGGGCACGCCCCACACCGGCGGCCCGCATGACCCGGACGGTGTCTTCGATGGGCACCACGCCAAAGTCCTGGCGTGTCCATCGTCTCAGCGGTTCGAGAAAGGGCTCCGACGCAAAGTCCCTGGTCGGGTGCTGGACCCACACATCGATGACATCCAAGCGCTGGTTTCCTTCTGACGTTGACATGGCCGACCCGCCCAGGGTGCCTGTGAAGGTCACCGGGTCACCTCACCGGAAGACCCAGGTCAGGTCGTGTCCAGGCGCTCGATCACCTGCGTCTGCACACGCGTCAGCATATCGCATTGCACCTGTCCGGGTGCAATCTCGCTGAGTGGCACCAGCACAAACGCCCGCTCGTTCATGCGCGGATGGGGAACGATCAACCGGGCCGAATCGATTCGGGCACTGCCGTAGAGCAGCAAGTCCAGATCCAGGGTCCGGGGGGCATTGCGGTAGGGGCGCTCGCGACCGGCTTCGTTCTCCAGCGACTGCAGGACCGACAGCAGGGCCGGCGCAGTCAGGGTCGTGGCCACTTCGGCCACGGCATTGAGGTAGTTGGGCCCGCTGGCGTCCAGGGGCGCTGTGCGGTAGAGGCTGGAGGCCTTGCACAGCCGGACGCCAGTCGTGTGATCCAGCGCATGCAGGGCGCTGCGCAAGGCATGGGCGGCATCGCCCAGGTTGGCACCCAGCCCCACGTAGGCCGTGACTTCAGGGCGGCCAGCGTCGGTCATCGGCCGTGGACTCAGTCGCCGGCCGGGCCACCGCCGTCCGTACCGGCCGAACCCGCGCCACCGCCACCCGAGGGCTTGCGGCGACGGCGGCGGCGTTTCCTGGGTGGCGCGTCAGCAGCCCCAGCCTCCTCGCCTGATGCTTCAGACTCCGGGCCATCGGCCACGTCTTCGCTCTGCGGGGCAAAGGCGCTGCCATAGCTCATGGCCGGCGCCGGGCTGTCGTTCCTGGAGCGCGGGTCATCCGCCGGGGTACCGATCGCCGCCGGGTCGCTGTCGGTCTTCTTCACGCGACGCACCTTGCCACCGCCCCCAGCGTTGCCGCCCCTGGCCTGACCGGACTTGCGTTGGGCGTCAACCATGTCCTGGCGGTGGTCGTCATCGGCCGTACTGAAGGTCTCCCACCAATGGGCCAGCTCTTCGTCGATCTCCCCGGTCTGGGCCCGCAGTCGCAGGAAATCGAAACCGGCCCGGAAGCGCGGCTGCTCGACCAGGCTGAACACGCCCGTACCCACGCGCTTGTCGAAGCGGGGCTGCATCATCCAGATCTCGCGCATGTCGGCACCGAGCTTGCCGCGGCCCGACACGTCGCCAATGCGAGCCTCGAACACCTCGTCCACCGCCTCCTGAAGGGCCGAGAACGGCGGCGGCGGACGCTGGTTTCCGCGGGGTTGCAGGCGTTGTTGCCAGCCCTTGCGC
>JALOSN010000197.1 GCA_025458415.1 Hydrogenophaga sp. | reverse complement strand
CGTGATGGCCGAGGTCTTCATGCCGATCTTCAGGTCGTCATCGCGGTCGACCATGGCGTACTCGGTGTCGTAGGCCAGGACCCAGAACAGGTTGCCCGCCATCAGGGCCCAGCCCTGCCACGGCACGCTGTCCAGCACGGTGGCGGCAAACCCCCCTTGCACAAGCCGCTGGCTGTTGTGCAGCAGCTCCCAGGGTGCCCCGCCCTGCGCAGCCGCGTAGGCCATGGGTATGCCGAAGCTGAAGGCCACACCCAGTACCGCCTGGGGCATCGACACGACCCGCTTGGCAAACGGGTAGAGCAAGGTCACCAGCAGCGCCACACAGGACCAGGCGATGGTCACCAGGTTGGTGGTGAGCACCAGAACGAAGGCGCCCAGCGCGAGCACGGCGCCGACGGCGAGCGCCTCGGCCACGCCGATGCGTCCGCTGGTGACCGGGCGCAACGCGGTGCGCTTGACGTGCAGGTCGAAATCCCGGTCGGCCACATCGTTCACGCAGCAGCCCGCGCTGCGCATCAGGATGGTGCCCAGCGTGAAGACGAACAGCAGGTGCCAGCCGGGAAATCCGCCAGCGGCCAGCCACAAGGCCGCCAGGGTGGGCCACAGCAGCAACAGCCAGCCGGCCGGCCGGTTCCAGCGGATCAGGTCAAGGTACAGGGACAGTCGTGAAGACAAGGTGCAGGCTCTCGGTGCCGCCGCAGCGAGAGATCAGGAGAGTCGATGGACCCCGGGCAGTCCGCAGGCGTAGACGGCGTTGCGCAGTTCGGCAATCGCCTCGTAACGTGTGAAGCTGCGGCGCCAGGCCAGCACCACACGGCGGGTCGGCGGGTCTCCCTCGAACGGCAGGTAGCGCACGAAGGACGAGTCGCCATAGTCGGGGACCACTTCAGGCGAGCCGTCCAGCGCCGAAGCCGGTACCGACAGGCGGGGCACCAGGGTCACGCCCATGCCGGCGGCCACCATGTGCTTGATGGTTTCCAGCGAAGATCCCTCGAAACTCTTGCGGATGCCTTCGGCGTCATTCGAAAAACGGGCGAACTCGGGACACACCTCCAGCACATGGTCACGAAAGCAATGTCCCGTTCCGAGCAGCAGCATGGTCTCGCGCTTGAGCTGTTCGGCGGTGATGGTGGTCTGGCTGGCCAGCGGATGGTGCACCGGCACCGCCGCCAGAAAGGGCTCGTCGTACAGTGGCGCGATGGCCAGGTTGGTGTCCGGGAACGGTTCGGCCAGGATGGCGCAGTCGATTTCGCCCAGGCGCAGCTGCTCCAGCAGCTTGGTGGTGAAGTTCTCCTGCAGCATCAGCGGCATCTGGGGCGTGCGCTCGATGACCTGGCGCACCAGGTTGGGCAGCAGGTACGGGCCGATGGTGTAGATCACGCCCAGCTTGAGCGGCCCGGCCAGCGGGTCCTTGCCCCGCTTGGCAATCTCCTTGATGGCAGCAGCCTGCTCAAGCACCGTCTGGGCCTGCCGAACGATCTCTTCCCCCAGTGGGGTGACGGCGATTTCGCTGGCGTTGCGCTCGAATATCTTGAGCTCCAGCTCTTCTTCGAGCTTCTTGATGGCCACCGACAAGGTGGGCTGGGAAACGAAGCAGGCCTCGGCTGCCTTGCCAAAGTGCTTCTCTCGCGCCACCGCGACGATGTATTTGAGTTCGGTCAGCGTCATGTGAGGTATTTTGCGCCATATGCAGGTGCTGACCAACGGAATGTCCGCACCGAGCCCGGCCTGGCCGTGTCTTCTATACTCGTCGGGTATGCCGGCTGCAGCGGCCCGGCTGGCCCCCCACAGGATTGCCCATGAACCGACGCTTCTCGATGCTCATCTGTGCCTGCACCACCAGCCTGCTGGTCGCCTGCGGTGGCGGCAGTGACAGCGGTGACCGCGCCAACGACGGCAACAGTCCGACCCCGCCGGCAGATGTCACCGACCGCTACGAGGGCAGCTGGCTGACTGCCTGCCAGCAGGACTATGACGCGGGCGAAAACCCGGCTTTTCCGGACGGCAAGTCGCAAATCAGCGGACTGGTGTTGCGCAAGCTCAGCCCGACCACCATGAGCTTCAGCCTGACCACCAACGAGTACGAGACGCCGGACTGCACCGGTACCCGGACGGCGGCGTTCTTCAGCCGTGGTGACGTGGTGTTCGACGGCCAGAAGTCCGCAAACCGGCGCACGACCGACCGGGCCGAATTCAGGACCACCACCGGAACCGCCGGCACCGTCAGGGACATTCTGTGGACCGACGGCAACGTGCTGTACAGGGGCCTGAGCGGCACGGAAGGCGCCGACGGTTTCCCGTCCGAGCTTTACCTCAACCGCCCCTGGAGCCGCATCTGAACATGCAGGCCGGCCTCAGGCCTTGAGGTAGTCGGCCCGGCTGCCGAGCCAACGGCCGACGTGCCGGTCAACAGCCTGTGGATCGCCCGACAGCATGTGCATGGCGGCGCGGCGCGCCCATTCGAGCAGGTGGCTGTCGGTGGTCAGGTCGGCAAAGCGAAGGAGGGGCGCACCGGATTGCCGGGCCCCCAGAAATTCGCCCGGCCCCCGGATCTCCAGGTCACGGCGCGCGATCTCGAATCCGTCGTTGGTCTCGGCCATGGCCTTCAGACGCTCGCGCGCGGTCTCACCCAGGCGGCCGCCTTCATGGGGAGCGTACAGGAGCACGCAGGCCGACGCAGCGGCACCGCGACCCACGCGGCCTCGCAGCTGGTGCAACTGCGACAGGCCGAAGCGCTCGGCGTGTTCAATCACCATCAGCGAGGCGTTGGGCACATCGACCCCCACCTCGATCACGGTGGTCGAAACCAGCACCGCCATCTGCCCACCACTGAACAGGCCCATCACCGCCTTCTTCTCGGCCACCGGCATGCGGGAGTGCAAAAGACCGACCAGCACACCGGGTAGCAGCTCGCTCAATTCGCCGTGGGTCGCGGTGGCATTCGACAGGTCGATGGCCTCGCTCTCCTCAATCAGCGGGCAGACCCAGTAGACCTGACGACCCTGCTGCACCTGCGCGCGGATGCGTTCGATCACTTCCTGCCGGCGGCTGTCTGACACCACCTTGGTCACGATGGGGGTGCGGCCGGGCGGCAGTTCGTCGATGGTCGAGACGTCGAGGTCGGCGTAGTAGCTCATGGCCAGGGTGCGCGGAATGGGCGTGGCGCTCATCATCAGGAGGTGCGGTTCACCGGCACCCAGGTCGACGCCACCCATCTTCGAGCGCAGCGCCAGCCGCTGCGCGACCCCAAAGCGGTGCTGCTCGTCAATGATGGCCAGCGCCAGATGCTTGAACTGCACCTGGTCCTGAATGACCGCGTGGGTGCCGACCACGAGCGCGGCCGCACCACTGGCGATGAGTTCGAGCATCTCGGTGCGCTGCTTCTTCTTCTGGCTGCCGGTCAGCCAGGCGACACGCAGGCCCAGGGGTTCCAGCAAAGGCTCCAGCCAGCCGATGAGCTTGGCGAAATGCTGTTCGGCCAGGATCTCGGTCGGTGCCATCAGCGCGCACTGCCAGCCGCTGTCGATGGCGATCGCAGCGGCCAGCGCGGCCACCACGGTCTTGCCCGAGCCCACATCGCCCTGCAGCAGGCGGTGCATGGGCACCTGGCGCGCCAGGTCACGCGCGATCTCGTCGCCCACGCGCCGCTGGGCAGCGGTGAGCATGAACGGGAGCGCTGCCAGCAACTGCTCATGCAAACCACCGGCCCGGGCCTGGAGTGCGGGAGCGCGCAAGGCGTCCCGCTCGCGCTTGGCCTGCAGCTGCGACAGCTGCTGGGCCAGCAGTTCCTCGGCCTTCAACCGCTGCCAGGCCGGGTGACTGCGGTCCTCCAGTGCGGCCAGCGAGACGTCGGGGCCCGGGTGGTGCAGGTATTCCAGCGCCTGGCGCAGCGACATCAATGGCGCGCGCAGCCCGCGCAGGCTTTCCTGCAAGGACTCCAGCACAGGCGGAGGCAGGGTTTCGCTGAGGTCGGCGCGCCGGAGTCCGCCCTGCACCGCCTTGCGCAAGTAGGCCTGCGGGAGCTGGGCGCTGGTGGGGTAGACCGG
>JALOSN010000196.1 GCA_025458415.1 Hydrogenophaga sp. | reverse complement strand
GACATCGTGGCCGCCGAAGGCGTGCTGTTCAAGACCCGCACCGGCGAGCTGACCATCCATGCCGACCAGGTGCGCCTGCTGACCAAGAGCCTGCGGCCGTTGCCCGACAAGTTCCACGGCGTGCACGACCAGGAAATCAAGTACCGCCAGCGCTACGTCGACCTGATGACCGACGAGGCCGCGCGCCGTCGTTTTGTGCTGCGCAGCCAGGCCCTGACGGCCATCCGCGAGTTCATGGTCAGCCACGCCTTTCTGGAAGTCGAAACGCCCATGCTGCACCCGATTCCGGGCGGTGCCAACGCGCGGCCCTTCGAGACACACCACAACGCGCTGGACCAGCAGATGTTCCTGCGCATCGCGCCCGAGCTTTACCTCAAGCGCCTGCTGGTGGGGGGGTTTGACCGGGTGTTCGAGATCAACCGCAACTTCCGCAATGAAGGCATCAGTGTCCGGCACAACCCCGAGTTCACCATGATGGAGTTCTACGCGGCCTACTGGAACTACCGCGACCTCATGGGCTTCACCGAAGACCTGATCCGTCATGTCGTGCGCCAGGTGCGGGGCGACGAGCCGCTGACCTACCAGGGCCGCGCGGTCGATGTGGATGCGCCTTTCGAGCGCCTGACCATCCGCGACGCCATCGTCAAATACACCGACGCCGGCGAACAGGTCGATGATGCCGCCTGGCTGCTGTCGCAGCTGCGCAGGCTGGGCCTGACCGAAGAGAAGCACCGCCTGAACGGCCGCAGCCTGGCCAGCCTGCAGGTGCTGTATTTCGAGGAGACGGTGGAAGAGAAGCTGTGGAACCCCACCTTCATCATGGACCACCCGACCGAGATTTCACCGCTCGCCCGCGCCAACGACGCCCGGCCCGAGGTCACCGAGCGTTTCGAGCTCTACATCACCGGTCGCGAGTTCGGCAACGCCTTCTCCGAGCTCAACGACGCCGAAGACCAGGCGGCCCGCTTCCATGCCCAGGTGGCGAGCAAGGACGCCGGTGACCACGAGGCCATGTACTACGACGCCGACTTCGTGCGCGCACTGGAGTACGGCATGCCCCCGGCCGGTGGCTGCGGCATCGGCATCGACCGTCTGATGATGCTGCTGACCGACAGCCCCAGCATCCGCGACGTCATCCTGTTCCCGGCGCTGCGGCGCGAGGGATGAGCCCGGGGCGCCCCGGCTCGGTGTACGGTCGGGGCGGTGAGCGCCTGGCCTGGAGGCTGTTCGGGCTGGCCATGACCGCCACGCTGGCGGTCTGTGCCTGGGACTTTTCCGGCCGCTGGCACACGCCCGGCCACGAGCTGCGCAACTTCATCATGCTGGGCCTGTACTGGGGCCCCAAGCTGGCCGGTCCCTTCCTGCTGTGGGGCCTGGTCGCCCATGCGCTGGGGCACCCCGGCTGGGCGCGGCTGAAGGCGGTGCTGGCCCTGGCCTTCGTGGTCCTCGGCCTGTGGGCGTCCTGGGTCGAGCCGTTCGGGCAGAGGGTGCGCCAGACCACGCTCAGCGGACTGCCCGAAGGGGCCCAGCCGGTGAAGCTGGCCGTCATCGCCGATATCCACTGGGGCTTGTTCTACCGAGACTTCCAGCTGCGCCGGCTGGTGGCCACGCTCAACGACATGGACGTCGACGCGGTGCTGGTGGCCGGAGACTGGGTGCACGACCCGCAGTTCGACCTGGTGGCGGGCCTGCGGCCGCTGGCCGACATCCGCCACCCGGTGTTTGCGGTGCTGGGCAACCACGACACCAAGTCGCCCGGCCCGGACCTGACCGGCCCCTTGCGCGAGGCGCTGCGCACGCACGGTGTGCGGCTGATCGAGGGCGAGGTGGTGGCGTTCAAGGGGTGGCAGCTGGCCGGGCTGTCGGACCTGTGGGGTGGCCGTCCGCAGGACGATGTGCGCGCGCTGTGGCCCCAGGGGCAGGTGGTACCGCCCCGACTGGTGCTGGTGCACCAGCCGGACACCATGCCCCTGCTGCCGCCGGGCGCGGCCTTTCTGGCCTTTGCCGGGCACACCCACGGCGGTCAGGTCTGGATTCCGGGCTTCACGCCCTGGTTCGTGCGCCACACCAACACGGCCCGGCCCTGGGTCAACGGCCTGTACGACACGCCGGGCGGGCGCCTGCTGGTCACGCCCGGCCTGGGTACCATCGGCCTGCCGGCCCGCCTGGGCGTCTGGCCGACCATCGAGCAGGTCGAATTGCGAGAGTGAGCGGCCGCTTCAGGCGAAGGCTTCGAGCGCCTTGCGCATCTTCTTCATGGCGGCGACTTCGATCTGGCGGATGCGCTCGGCACTCACGCCGTACTCGGCCGCCAGTTCGTGCAGCGTCATGCCACCCGACCCGTCGTCGTTCACCTTGAGCCAGCGCTCGGTCACGATGCGGCGCGAACGCTCGTCCAGCTCGCCCATGGCCCGCGCCACGCCCTCGGTGGCCAATGCGTCACGCTCGGCCGACTCCAGCACCACCGTGGGCTCCTGGGTGCCGTCGGCCAGCCAGGCGATCGGGCCGTAGCTGTCCTCGCCGTCGTCCGAAGGGCCGGGGTCCAGCACCACGTCGCCGCCGGACAGGCGGGTTTCCATCTCGCGCACCTCGTCGGGCTTGACGTTCAGGTCGCGCGCGACCACGTCCACCTCGGCGTCCGACAGGCCTTCGCGGTGGGTGTCACCCTCGGCCGCATCGGCGCGAAAGCCCTGCTTCATGCTGCGCAGGTTGAAGAACAGCTTGCGCTGGGCCTTGGTGGTGGCCACCTTGACCATGCGCCAGTTCTTCAGGATGAATTCGTGGATCTCGGCCTTGATCCAGTGGATGGCGTAGCTGACCAGGCGCACGCCCTGGTCGGGGTCGAAGCGCTTGACCGCTTTCATCAGGCCGACGTTGCCTTCCTGGATCAGGTCGCCGTGCGGCAGGCCGTAACCCAGGTACTGGCGGGCGATGGAAACCACCAGTCGCAGGTGCGACATCACCAGACGGCCGGCGGCTTCCAGGTCGTTGTCGTCGCGCAGGCGGCGTGCGGCCTGCTGCTCCTCTTCGAGGCTCAGCATGGGCATGCGGTTGACCGCCGAGATGTAGGCGTCCAGGTTGCCCAGCGGGGGCAGGGTGAGCGAACGGCTCGACCAGGCACCCGATACGGCCAGGGCGCCGGTGGCGGGCTGGGCAGCAAGAGCAAGCGAATGGGACATGTTCAGAACCCTCCTGAGATGGTCTTTCTGTAATGTTAGCACTCTCTGAGAGTGAGTGCTAATGGAAAGGTTCCCCGGGATTTTCTGCCCGTCACCGGCCCGTTCTCAGGTGTCGTGTATCACTCAGTTCTGAACTATTCTCACTGAGTCTTGAACCCAAGCGCCCGCATGGACTTAACTAAGTCTTTGATTTTAATTTGGAAAATCGGCTTGCGTGACTTTGAGGAATGTTTGACTGAGACCAAAACGGGCCGTCTCAGCAGTTTTGACGACTATGCGGCCGTCCGGTCCTCGGCCAGCGCCTTGCCCGACGCTCGCCGAGGGGACTTCACCCGATCTCGAGCAAATGGCGGCAAAGACTGGACTGAGTCACTCGCGCTTGAGTCCTGAGCAGCGATGACGTTCATCACCGGCCATTCGATGGTCCGGGAAAGGTACGACCGCACCTCCGCCGAAAGGGAGTATAGGTTAGCGTCGATGCTTGCCATTTGTCTCTCAGTCTCTGCACAGTGTTTGTCCTTCGCTGCACCCAAAACCTCCTTGACCGGCTGAACTCAAAGCCTGATCCAGAGTCGATACCGCCGGACACAGTCCTCGGAGACTGGTACGCCAATCTGATCCGCGTTGGCCGAATCCAGGTTGTGCTTGCTGTCAGCGAGCGAAGCTTGTTGCCCTTAGTGGTGCCGGCACGGGATAGTCGAGCCCTCGTTCGGCGACTGCGCGAGGCCCTGGAGCCCATCCTCATCGAAATCGGCGTTTCAGCGGACGAAGCGGCTGCCGAGTGCGGAGCGATGCAACGTTGGGCAGTTGGAAAGACGGCAAATCGCAGAGTCCTGGGATCGCTCAACGACTTGGCATTTCAGCTTCAAGTCGGGCTGCTCGACTTC
>JALOSN010000195.1 GCA_025458415.1 Hydrogenophaga sp. | reverse complement strand
CGAGCGCGTGGGCCTGCCCTATGCGCCCATCCGCAAGCCCGAGGAGCTGCTGACCGACGAGCACCTGCTGGCCACCGGCGGCCTGGCCGACATGACCCTACCCGACGGCCCGCGCGCCGGCCAGACCGCCAAGGCCACGCTGCTGCCCTTCACCCTGGGCGGCCAGCGCCTGGGTGTGCACCGCGATCCACCGAAGCTGGGGGACGCCACCAGCGACCTGCTGGGCGAACTGGGCATCGTCCCGGCCGAGCAGGAGCGCCTGCGCCAGGCCCGTGTCGTGGCCTGAACCGACACGCGCACCGCCATGGACAAGCTCAAGCAGATCGAGACCTTCGTGTCGGTGGCCACCCGGGGCAGCCTGACGGCCGCCGCCCGGGCCGAGGGCGTGGCACCGGCCATCATCGGCCGCCGGCTCGACGCGCTGGAGGCTCGCCTGGGTGTCAAACTGCTGGTGCGCACCACCCGGCGCATCACCCTCACCCACGAGGGCAGCGCCTTCCTGGAGGACGGACAGCGCCTGCTGGTCGACCTCGCCAACGCCGAGGCCAGCGTCAGTGCCGGCGGCGTCAAGGCCAGCGGCCACCTGCGCATCACCGCCCCGGCGGGTTTCGGTCGCCGCCACGTGGCGCCCCTGGTGCCGCGTTTTCGCGAGCTGCACCCCGAGGTCACCATCTCGTTGAACCTCAGTGACCGGGTGGTGGACGTGGCCGGCGAGGGTTACGACTGTGCCGTGCGGGTGGGTGACCTGCCCGACTCGTCGCTGGTGAGCGTGCGCCTGGCCGACAACCGTCGCCTGTGCGTGGCCACCCCGGGCTATCTGCAGCGCCATGGCCGCCCGGCGACGCCGGCCGACCTGGTGCGCTTTGACTGCCTGGTGCTCAGCAGCGACGCATCGCAGACGCGCGGCTGGGCTTTTTCCATGCCGGTGGCCGAGGGCAGCCCGGAGCGCGAGATCAGCTACCTGCGGCCGGGCGGCCCGCTCGATTGCAGCGACGGTCAGGTGCTGCACGAATGGTGTCTCGCCGGCTGGGGCATCGCCTGGCGCAGCACCTGGGAGGTCGAGGCCGACATCGCCGCCGGTCGCCTGGAGACGGTGCTCGACGATTTTGCAGCACCGCCGAACGGCATCTACGCGCTGTTTCCCCAGCGTCGCCACCTGGCCTTGCGGGTTCGCCTGTGGATCGACTACCTCAAGCACCACTATGGCCAGCCCGACTACTGGGCGGGGTCGAGGAACTGAGGGCGTCACAGGTGCACTAAGATGCACGGCAGACGGCGCAGCCGTCGATTCCGAACACGATCGATCAATCCGGCGCCCAGCACGGTGCCCAGTGGAGGTGAGCGCATGGCTCGTAGCATGAAGTGGTGCCTGGCGGCGCTGGTGACGGTGGTTCTGTCGGCCTGTGGTGGCGGGGGCGGTGGTGGCGATCGGCCCTCGAGCCCGAGTGCGCGCTGCGGCACCCTGGGGCTGACGCCCAAGATTGTCAATGGCACCGAGTGCGCCTATTCGCCGAGCTCGCCGGTGGTGCCGGTGCTGATCCAGAACCGGGCGGGCCAGGTGGGCCTGTGTTCCGGCACCGTGCTCAGCCCCACGCGCATCCTGACGGCAGCCCATTGCATTGCCGCCGACACACGCCGCATCGGCATCCCGGTGCTGCTGTCCAACGGCACCACGGCCGACGTGCTGGCCAGCCGCTGGGTGCTGCATCCGGGCTTTCGTGTTCAGTCCGACGGTTTCTACAACGACGCTGCTGTCGTGACCCTGTCCGGTCCCTTGCCCAACCCGAACATGGCTTTGCTGATCAGCGACCCGGCGGCCGTCGGTCAGTCGGTGTTCATCGCCGGCTGGGGCGAACCGGTCTACGACATCGTGGCCGGCAACGCCACCCTGTCCATCGTCAACAGTGCCCACGTCGGTTACGCCTACTCCGGCCGTGACAGCAACACCTGCCGCGGTGATTCGGGCGGCCCGCTGTACCGCAACATCGGCGGGCGCATGGGCCTGCTGGGCATCACGTCCACCGGCACCGCGCCCACCTGTGGTGCCAACGACCTGGCCCTGTTCACCAACATCCAGACCCCCGAGGTCCTGAATTTCATCCGGGCGCAGGCGCCCGAGGCCCAGATCTTCTGATCCGGGGCGGGCTCAGCGGCCGTCCGGCGGGCCAGCCAGTGGCCGGTACAGTTCGGGCCGCCGGCATGGCCATTGCCCCTGCGTGCGTGCGTCGCGGCGGGCATCTGCACGCAACCTGACGACCAGCAGCTCTGCGTCGCGACCGGCCTGGGCCACGATGCCCCCCTCGGGATCCGCCACGGTGCTCAGGCCACCGTAATCGAACACGGTGTCGTGTCCGCTGGCATTGGCGTAGGCGACCCAGAACCGGTTCTCGCAGGCGCGGGCCGGCACCAGCAGGCGGGGCACGTTGTCGAAGGTGCGCATGTTGGCCGTCGGCACCAGCACCAGGTCGGCCCCCTGCAGTCCCAGCACCCGCACCGCTTCGGGAAACTCGACGTCGTAGCAGATCAGCAGGCCCAGGTTCCAGCCGCGCCAGGCGAACACCGGCGCCAGCGCCGGCCCCGGGCTGAACTGGGTCCGGTCCACATCACCGAACAGGTGGGTCTTGGCGTAACGGGTGAGGCGTCGCCCCTGCCCATCGATCATCTGGACCGCGTTGAACGGATGCCCACCATCGGGGTGTCGCTCGGGATAGCCATAGACGATGGCCAGGTCATGCCGACGGGCCAGCTCGCCCACCGCCAGGGCCAGCGGACCGTCGGCCGGCTCGGCCAGGACCTGTACCGCCCGGGCGCCGATGGCGTAGCCGGTCAGCGACATCTCCGGGCAGACGAGCAGGTCGGCACCCTGGGCCCGTGCCTGCGCCGCTGCCTGGTCCAGCCGTGCCAGCGCCTCGCCGACATCGCTGACGTAAGGGCATTGCCAGAGGGCCAGGCCCAGGTCCTGAACGGGGGGCATTGCGAGATCCGGTTTCGGGGGGGGCGGTGGATGGCCAGTGTGCCAGCCGGTACCTCAGTCCGGCAAGCCCATCGGCGCCAGCTCGTCGAAGCGGTCGCCCGGACCGGGGTTGGCCGGGTCGCAGCGGGCGCCGAACTGGTGGGCAATGCCCCAGACCGCGTTCAGTGCCGTCTGCACCGCCCCTTCCACCCAGGCCGGGGTGAACGACACGTCGTCACCGGCCAGGAACATGCCCCTTTCGGCCGCTGGCAGGCGGTCCTGCATGAAGTGGGTGTACATGCGGCGGTTGTAGCGGTAGTGTCCGGGCAGCGCGCCCTTGAATGCACCCAGGAAGTGCGGGTCGGCCTCCCAGGAAATGGTGATCGGGTCGCCGACGATGTGGCTGGCAATGTCCACACCCGGGTAGATCTTGCGCAGGGCATCCAGGGCCAGCTGGACCCGCCTTTCCGGCGGGTGCGGCAGCATCTTGAGCGCATCGCTCATCCAGGCATACGACAGGCAGATCACCGCGGGCCTGTCCGGCCCGTTGTCGAACAGGTAGGTGCCACGCGTGAGCCGGTCGGTCAACGTCATGCTCAGGGTGTCCCGTCCGGTGGCCGGATCCGGGTCTTTCCAGAACGGCCGGTCGACCATCACAAAGGTCTTGCTCGACTGCATGTAGCGGGTGCGGTCCAGCGCCATCCACAGCGGTTGCGAGAACAGGTTTTCCTCCACCGCGATCTGGGTCGTCAGCAGCCAGCTCTGGCAGGTCGCCAGCACCGCGGCGTAATGCCGCGTATGTCCCCACGCGTCGGTGATGGCCAATCGGCCGTCGGCTGCCCGCGCAATGGCCTTGACGCCTGGGCGGGTCGCGCCGCCGTGCAGCCGTGCCAGCGAGGTGCCGTCCGGCCAGTGCGCCAGCTGCGACGGCGCGTGCTGCCACAGTCCCAGCGGGACCTGCTGGGCACCACCGACGATCAGGTGCTGGTTGTCGTCACAGCCGGTCAGCACCACACGCAGAATCTCCAGCAGGGTGTTCGGAAAATCCGAGTCCCAGCCACCGGTGCCGAAGCCCACCTGGCCGAACACCTCGCGGTGCCGGAAGCTCAGGCGC
>JALOSN010000010.1 GCA_025458415.1 Hydrogenophaga sp. | reverse complement strand
GGTGACATGGGTGTCTATGTCGAGCTGCTCGGCAGCGGCACCCTTAGCCTGGGCGATACCCTGCACATCCCCACCTGAACCCGCAATCAAGGAGTCTCCCATGGCACCCACAGCTTCCATCGCGACCCGCTTCACCCAAAGGTACGGCGTTCGCCATCCCTTCGCCTGCGCTGGCATGGCCTTCGCCGGCATGACGCCCCAACTCACCATCGCCGTGTGCAAGGCAGGTGGCATTGGAGCGCTAGGTGTGGGCTTCACACCACCTGAGCTGTTGCGGGAATACATCCGCACCATCCGTGCGGCCACCGACGCGCCGTTCAACGTCAACTTCATCACCTGCTTCGACAATGACGCGCAGGTCAGGGTCTGTGCTGAAGAGAGGGTGCCGATCGTTTCCTGGCATTGGGGTCATCCATCGGCCACCAACCTGGCTGTGCTGCGCGAGGCGGGTGTCGCCTACTGGGAACAAGTGGGTAGCGCAGATGACGCCCTACGCGCTGTCGATGCGGGAGCGGAACTCATCGTGGCCCAGGGCTACGAGGCCGGTGGACACAACTACCAGGGCCTGCCCAACAGCCCTGGCCTGCCCACTTTCGTGTTGTTGCCCACCATCGTCGATGCAGTGGCCGGTCGTGCCATGGTTCTGGGCGCGGGTGGTGTCAGTGATGGTCGTGGTGTGGCCGCTGCACTGGCGCTCGGTGCCGATGCGGTGTGGGTCGGCACACGCATGGTGGCCACGGTTGAGGCTGCCGTGCACGATGAACACAAGCGCCGTCTCGTGTCAGCGAAGGGCGAAGACACGGTGTTCAGTTCGATCTTTGGCCCCGAAATGCCATTCTTTAACCCGATGCGCCTGCAGAAGAACAGCGTAGTCGCGGAATGGAATCACCGTCTCGCAGAGGTGCCGACCGAGCGCAGCGGACTGCCGGTGGTGGGCAAGACTGTGCTCTACGGCCAACCCATGCCGATGAACAAATTCAACGTTATCTTACCCACGCCCGAGACGGAGGCCGACTGGGAAGAGATGCCCTGGCTGATGGGCCAAGGTGTAGGCTTGGTGCACGACATCCGACCTGCTGCCGAGGTGGTGGAGTCGATGATGCAAGAAGCGGTTGCCATCTGTTCACGCCTGGGTCGCGGTCAGGGCTGATTCGATGCAGCTTCACGTCAAAGCCATCCGCCAGCTGACGCCGGATATCCGCGCCTTCGAACTGGTGGACCCAGCGGGCGAAGAGCTGCCCGCTTTCGAGCCAGGCGCACACCTGAAGGTAGAGGTGATGCCGGGCAGAGGCTCCACGAACACGCGCTCTTACTCTCTGGTGTCTGCGCCAGCCGAACGCCACTGCTACGAAATCGCGGTGCTCCACCAACGGGGTGGTCAGGGTGGTTCGAGGTGGATGCATGAAGCGGTCCAAGTGGGTAACCGGCTCGAGATCCAGGGACCCAGCAACGCCTTTCCCTTGGCCAGCCATGCACACCGGTCGGTGCTTCTGGCCGGGGGAATCGGCATCACTCCGTTGCTTTGCATGGCACGCGCTCTTGCAGCACAAGGGCAGAACGTCGAACTGCACTACTTTGGACGAAACATCGAGGTGATGGCCTACCGAGACGAGTTGCGAGCGTTGAGGGGGCTGGTGCTACACGAGTGGGTGGGTCTGGATGTGGGCGCGAGCGTGCTCACCATGCAGCGCTGCATTGGCGAGGCTTCGTCAGGTGATCACCTGTATGTGTGCGGACCATCGGCGATGCTGGATGCTGCGCTGGACATTGCGGCGAAGCAAGGTTGGCCTGCGGGACAGGTTCACTTTGAGCGCTTTGGCGCAGCGACCGGTGGTGCAAGCGATGAACCGTTCACCGTGGAGTTGCGCCAGCTTGGCATGCGCATCGAGGTGGGGCGCCAGCAAACCTTGCTGGATGCGTTGCTGGCCAGCGGCGTGGACGTTGCACACGACTGCCGCGCAGGCATTTGCGGCAGTTGCCTGGTGCCGGTGGCGCGAGGGCAGATACACCACCGCGACACGTTTCTGACCCAAGAAGATCGCTCCGACGGCGAACTGATGTGCGCTTGTGTTTCACGCGCTACCGGCGTGCTGGTGTTGGACTTGTAGCTCGCACACGCATCCTGGGTGCAAGGGGAAAACCAGAACCATGACAAATGAATCGCAGGCTGATAGCAGCGAAATCGCCAACGCTTTTCTCGATGCATGGGCTTCAGCTCTATCGGCTGGGAACTTCAATGCATTGTCAGAGTTGTTCGATGAGTCCGCCTTGTTCGTGGCCACGGGTCCCAATCCGCTTCAAGGGCGCAGCCAGATCCAGGCCTACTACGAACGGGCGCCGCGGGGCCTTTGTGTTCAGGCATCGTTGCTCTGTGCCACACAACCCATGCCGGATCTGGTGCACGCCCTTTCGGAAGTGGCATTTGAGGCGCCCGGTGGCGTCTCTTTGCAAGGCAGACTCGGTTTGTCCTTGATTCAAAGTCCGCAAGGCTGGCGGGTGAGTTTCTACCAGTTGGTTGCAAATCGTCCCGCATCCGGTTGAACGGGTGGAGCCAGGCGTGAAGGCCAGTTCACTTTCAGACAATTGGAAGTGCAGACTGGTGACATTTTGGGTCGGCTTTACTAGGGCAAACACTCGATGAGCCAGTTGGCGCATCTAATAGACTTCTTTCGCTTTTACTTGAAGTCCGTCCCATGAACCACACGCTAACGTCCACCGGCCGCGTTCATGCCGCAGAGCGAGCAGAAACCTGGGGCCTGATCAACGCCCAATACTTCGGACGTCTGCGGGTGGCCAATCTGGACGAAGGCCCACTCGACGCGTCCATCGACGCCTATGAGGTGGGGCAGTTGCGTATGTACAGGATCGAAGCCCCTGCGCACCATGTGGTGCGTGATGCCGCATGCGGAGAGCTGCCCAGCGACGATTTCTACAAGCTGGTGCTTCAGGTGGCGGGCCAAGGAGTGGTCGAACAACAGCAGCGCCGCGTGGTACTTGACCCCGGTCACTGGATCCTGTACGACCCCCGGATTCCCTATTCCATCACCAACCCGAAGCGTTGCAGTCTTCTGGTGACCCAGGTGCCACGCTCGGCGCTGGCCGGCCTGCGTCTGCCCGTGCCGCACGCGGGCGAGATGGGCACACACAACATCGCGGGTCTTCATGGCGTGTTTGGCAGCTATCTCCAGGCCCTGAGCGAACAGTTGCAGAAGCTTCCAGACGGTGTGGGCCACACCGTGAGCGAATCCGTGGTGGGCCTGCTGGCATCCACGCTGGCGGAGTCCCTGCAGCGATCCGGTGCACCCATGCCCCTGCCCTCGGTCATGAAAATGCGCGTGCGCCAATACGTGCAGACCCATGTGGCGGATCCGGACCTGAGCATCCAGCGCATCGCAGAGGCACTGCGCTGCTCCAAGCGCTACTTGCACCGGGTGTTTGAGGACGACGAGTGCGGCCTGGAGCGCCACATCTGGGCAGCTCGCCTAGATCGATGCCGCTCGGCTCTGGCAGACCAGACGAACGAAGGCCGGTCCGTCGCCGACATCGCGTTTGACTGGGGCTTCAAGAGCAGCGCTCACTTCTGCCGCCTGTTCAAACAAGAGTACGGACTGACCCCGAGGGCTTTTCAGCTCCAGGCGGCACAGGAACGCCACCGGTCGATGGCGCATTGAGGTTGCTGGGCCGGCCCGGCTTGCGGCCCGTTGGTTCGAAACGCCACCGGTCAGGGCGCAACGACCCAGAAGGCGCTGGCGATGCGCCACGCACCTTGGTCCAGCTTCATAGGCAACGTAGCTCTGTTCGGGTTGTGGCGCGTGTTGGACCCGATGCTCAGCCGGGATCCCAGCATGGTCAGCTCCACATCCTCCACCGAACGCAGCGCTGCGCCGACGCTATCCCGGGTGATGTCGCCTTTGATGCTGCGCAAGGCCCTGACCAACAGCTGCGCCGAAACATACCCTCCCTGAGAAAAGGATGACGGAGGCACTCTGGAACGCTGCATCATGGTGCGCCAGTGGGTCAGTGAGAGGGAACGGCTGGACCAAGGATCGAACTCGGCCATGCAATAGATCGGCAATCGGGTGGCGCTCAGCTCCGTGGCTACGTTCTGGGTGTAGGCAGGGGTGAGAAAAATGGTGGGAACCCTGGCGAGTACACCGAGCCTCTGCACCGTGCGAACCCATTCAAGGACCATGGGCTCGACGCCCGTGTGCACCACCGCATCGCAACGCTTGGCCTCGACCTGCCTGACCAGTGCTTCGACATCGGCGCCCGGGCCGAAGCGTTCCACATGGACCACTGCGACACCACTCTCGAGGCTCCAGCCCTGCAACACGTCGTCGAAGGCAGCGCGTGTGCCTGGGATGTCGAGAATGATGGCACAGGGGCGGGTGGACTTCAGGGTCTCGCGCGCAAACTGGAGAGCATTTCGCACAGACAGATAGGGGCCTGTGTTGACAGGCACCACATGGCTGGAAGCGAAACATTCCGGCTCGACGCCGGTACCCTGAAGCGACATCAGGTTCGCGCTGCGGTACAGCCCGGCGTTGCTGGCACAGTCGACGATGCTGGCGCTGCCCACCATCGCCAGCACGCCATGCTTCTCGACCAGGCGACGCGCGGCCGCCCTGGCCTCGGCGGGATTCCCTTTGTCGTCCTCAACCATCAACTCCAGTCGCTGCCCCCGGATGCCACCGTCGGCGTTCACAGATTCGAAGTAGGCCCGGACGGCTGCACTGGACTCCGGAAACACGGCAGGACCACTCAGGCTGTTCACCGAACCAAAGCGCAACGGTGGGTTGCGTTCTGTCTGTCCTGCCACCCAACCCGGCAGCGCCGCTGCCACGATCAGCACGGCGCGGCCTGCGAAGTTCAGACCTCTGCCTGGCCAACCAAATCGGAACTGCATGATCGCGCCCCCTTCAGCCCAGATAACTGCTGTGCAAAACCTCTGGCGCTTCACGCAATGCGCGGGCAGTCCCCGACCATGCCATGCGACCGCGCTGCAGCACGAAGGCGCGAGACGCCAAAGACAGCGCGAGCGTCGTGAACTGCTCGATCAGCAGCACACCGGTTCCTTGAGCAGCGGTCAGCGATACCACGTCGGCCAGACGCTTGACCACCAGCGGCGCCAAGCCGAGGGACAGCTCGTCCACCACCAGCAGCTTGGGTCGGGCGAGCAGCGCCTGCGCCATGCAGACCATCTGCTTCTGGCCCCCGGACAAGGCTCTTCCAGGCTGATCCAGCTTGGCCTGCAGCTCGGGGAACACGTCGAGCACCCGCCGAATGGCCGGGTCGACGTCGGCCTTTGGCAGCATCAGCGAGGCCGCACGCAGGTTGTCATGAACAGAG
Organism: Hydrogenophaga sp.; assembly: GCA_025458415.1. Lineage (GTDB taxonomy): Bacteria > Pseudomonadota > Gammaproteobacteria > Burkholderiales > Burkholderiaceae_C > Hydrogenophaga. Next base: position 9,544 of record JALOSN010000010.1, on the reverse strand, counting down.
AGACTGCCCAACAGGTGGTGGCCCTCGGGCACGATGGCCAGTCCAGCGCGGCGTACCCTGTCTGGCGACATGCCGGACAGCGACTTGCCTTCGAGCTGGATGCTTCCCTGGCTGTGCGAAACCGCTCCGGCCAGCGCCTGCACGATGCTGGACTTGCCCGCCCCGTTGGGTCCGAGCAATGCAACGACCTCGCCGGGTGCGACGTCGAGATCGATGCCGTGCACCACGGCCTTGCCGCCGCGTGAAATATGGAGTTGTCGAACTTCTAGCATGGAAGGTTCAGGTTCCAAGGTAGGCCCGGCGTACGCTGGGATCGTCGAGCACGGCGCGCGTAGGGCCCAGCGCCAGACGGCGGCCGAAGTCCAGCACCAGGGTCTGGGTACAGATGTCGGTGATCAGGTCGACGTCGTGATCGATCAGCAGCACCTGGGCACCGAATTGCTGTGGAATGGCGGCGATCGCGTCGCGCAGCAGGCGGGACTCGCGTTCGTCCAGGCCAGCGCCCGGCTCATCAAACAGGATCAGGCGCGGCTTGCCCACCACCGCTTTGGCCACCTCCACCATACGGCGGCGGAACAGGTCCAGTTCGGCGCCGGGCACCGCAGCGCTGTCCAGAAGGTTGACATGCTCCAGCGCACGGTGTACTTGGCCCTCGGCCTCGCCGAGGCTGTGCGGCACATGGTCCAGCATCGCTTGCACGTTGTCCCAGGCGCTGAGGTCCTCGACCACCTGCTCGGTCTGGAAGGATCGGCGCAATCCAAAGCGCACCCGCTGGGCCGTGCTCATGACCAGCAAGGCGTTGCCATCCACCAGAACGTCGCCCGACTTCGCCTGGGCAAAGCCGCTGAGCACATTGACCAAGGTGGTCTTGCCCGCACCATTGGGGCCGATCAATCCACACACCGGAGCGTCCAGGACGGCGTCGAGTGCGTCAATAGCCGTCACTGCCCCGAAGGCCACTGTGAGGTTCTTGATCTCGATCATGGGTGCCCCTTTGACGAAGGGTGTGCCTTGCGCCTTGTAAGGGCCGCCACCCATTGGCCTGCCAATCCCTTGGGCGCGGTGATGAGCGCATGCAACAGCGCCGCGCCGAAAAACACCATGGCCAGGAAGCCGTTGACGCCAAGGTCAATCAGCAGCGATGGAACCGCGCGCAGCAGCAGACCCGCCACGAGCGCGCCCACCCAGTGGTAGGCCCCTCCCACGATCGTGAGTGCGAACAGCATGACCGACTCGCTGGCCGGGAAGGCGCGCCCGTCGAGCTGACCGACCGCACCTGCCAGCAGCGTGCCGGCCACCCCGGCACACACCCCGGCGAGGCCGAAGGCCCACGTCTGGTAGAGCAGCACATTGACGCCCGCCCCCTGGGCCACGGCCTCTCCCCGGCGGATGAGCGCCCACGCCCGACCGGCACGGGTGCGGCGGTGCAGGTCCAGCAGAGCCAAAATGGCAGCCAGCCAGACAGCAACGTAGGCGAAGTAGGCCGAATCGCTCTGGGCGATGGCGGGCCGCGGGAACGTCAGCCGCTCGCTGCCACTGATGCGACCGAGCCAGCCATCGCCGCCGTCGGGAAAGCCCGTCGCGCTGACCACAACCTGGAAGCCGCCGGCAAGCATCAGCGTGACCAAGGCCAGGTACAGGCCCTTAAGGCGCAGAGCAGGCAAGCCCGCCAGCATGCCGACCACGCCCGCCGAGAGGCCACCGGCCAGCACGCACAGCTCGAACGGCCACTGCAGACCGTGTCCCACGCGCAAGGCCACCCAGCCGCCCACGCCCAGCAAGGCGTACTGGCACAGACTGACCAGCCCCAGCTGGCCGTACAGCAAGGCGACGCCAGCAGCGGCCACGGCCAAGGCGAGCGACGAGGTGAGCGTCTTGATCCAGTAAGCATTGGCCAACCAGGGAACCAGAACGCCTATAAGGAGCACCAGCAGCACCATGCGCCAGAGTGCGAAGCGCGCGCTGCGCCGCTCCTGTTGAACCGAAGTGGGCAGAGTCATCATGCCTTGCGTGCAACGTCGCGCCAGAGCAGGATGGCCAGCAGCGCGATGAGGAAAGGTGTGGCGGTGCGAAACGGCGAGAAGCCGGGAACCACCACCGCGACGGATTCGAGGATGCCGATCACCAGCCCGGCCGCTACGGTGGCGGGCAGGGAGGACAGGCGTCCGACGATGGCGGCGGCAAAGGCCGGAATCACCAGGAAGGTGAGAACCGTGGCCTGCAAACGGACGATGTTGCCCAGCAGCAGCCCGCACACACCAGCGAAAGCACCGGACAGCACCCAGGCGATGGTGTCGACCTGGAGCACCCGGATACCCAGGATAGCGCTCAGTCCGCGCTGATCGGACAAAGCGCGCATGGCCAGGCCAATGCGGGTACGTGCCAGCAGCAACCCCACACCAGCCATCATGACCACCGCCGTCGCCAGGCCCAGCACCCGTGTGTAGGTCAAGAAGACGTCGGTGAATTCGATGGCCTCGGAGTCGGTCGGGAAAACCAGTCGACGGGGCTGCTCACCCCAGAACCACTCGGTGAAGCCAAGCAGCACCAGCGCAAGGCCCAGGGTGCCGATAGAACGCACGGTCGGGTCACGATCTGCCAGCTTAGGAGCAAGTAGGCGGCCGTAGGCCAGCGAAAGCACCACCGCACACAGCACACCGGCCGCGGTCGCCAGGGCCAAGGGCCATTCCCGCTCCAGTGCGGACCAGGCCACGTAAGCGCTCACCGCCCCGAGTGCGCCGAACGCGAAGTTCAACACCCCCGAGGAACGGTAGAGCACCACGATGCCCACGCCTGACAGCGCGTAGACCGCGCCGACGCCCAGACCGGATATCAGAAAAGGCAGCAGGTCAGGCATCACAGGCTCAGAGTCCGAGTTTCTTTTCCTGCTCGCGCAGGTCGGCCAGTTCCGGGTCGGCGGCCATCAGGCACCCCTGACTGACCAGCTTGAAGCCGTTACCACTGACCTGGGCGATGGGGCCGCTGGAGTTGGCGTTGTGCCGTGCCCCATTACCCACATAGAACGGGCGGCACAGGATGTCGCTCTTGAACCCTTTGACATTGCGCAGTGCGGCGCTGACGCTGGCACGGTCGATCTTCTTTGGGTCCATCTGCATCAGCGCATCGGTGGCGATGCGCGCCGCCAGGTAGCCAGCCTGAGCGAACGAGTCGCGTGGATCGCTCTTGCCAGCGTAGGCGTCCATGGTCGCCTTCCAGTTCAGGTTGTCGGCACCGGCCGACTCGACCGGCATGAACTCCAGGTGGATATCGAAGTTGTTGTTCCAGGCCGGCCCGATGGTTTTGGGGACGTCGAAGTTGTACCCAGGGGTGGTCGTGACGAAGCGGATCCTCTTGGCCAACCCTTGCTGCTCAGCGGCGGCCAGCATGGCCACCATGATGCCTTTGGGCAGGTTCAAGATGATGGCGTCAGGCTTGCGCGAGGCGGCCTGTAGCATGGTGGAAGTGGCATCCGGCGAGCCTGGGTCGATGGCAATCACGTCCACCACCACACCGTTGGCCTTGCCCCAGTCCTTGGCACCATCGCAAGCCCAGTTGCCCAGGCTGGGAATGTTGGGAATGACACAGACCATTTTCTTGGCCTTGTACTTCTGCGCCGCATACATAGCGACAATGGTTCCAGACACCCGCGGACCCGTGTTCACAGGCACATAGTTCTTTGCAAAAAAGCATTCGCGGGGCACGCCCACGCCTGCGATGACCATCACATCGTCTTGTGCATACAGCTTCGCGTTGACGCCACACTCAACGAAGCTGGAGCTGCCCACCATCGCGAGCACCTTACGGTCTTTCACCAACTTGGCAGCCGCTTGAGAGGCCACCTCGGGGTTCCACTGGTCATCGGCAATGGTGTAGTCAATCGGTCGACCATTGATGCCACCGTTGGCATTGACACATTTGAAATAGGCCTGGGCGGCCAGCGCCGAGGCGCTGAAATCGTCTGGCCCGGTTTTCCCCACAATGGCGCCCAGAGCAATGGGTTCGCCAGTGGCTGGTTTGCCGTTGTTGAGGCCGCAAACCGGTTTGGCTTGCGCCATCGCGCTTCCCGCAGCCACAAACGATGCAGCGACCAGGAGTCTCTTGATAGATGTTTTCATGGTGTCTCCAGCGATCAGAAAGGAATGATGGTTTTGATCCACAAGGCATGACCCTGAGGACGGTTCTTGACCGACATCTCGCGTTGCAGCTTGGCCGTGATGAACCAGCCTTTTCCGTTGTCGTATTTCACGGATGGGCCAATCGCAAAAGCTTCGCCTTTGCTGTCGGGCAACGAGACACCCGCCTGCGTGTCGTTTGAGAGCTGCCGCATGGCATAGCCGCCGACACCAAGAACCCAGCCGTTTCCGAGACCCCAACCGGCCGAGTAGTCGAGGTACAACTCGCTGCCCGACTTGTAGTCGGTGTCCTTGTTGCGCTGGTTGAAGTTGCCGGTGAGCTTGAAGTCACCGTTGAACCCTGTGGGATCGATATAGCTGACGGTGTACAGAGGCTGCACCGACCAGTAGTTGCGACCGATGTTGGTCAGGTCGTTTCTGTTGTACCCGCCTGTGGGTGCGACGAGATCCAGTGCCACGACGCTGTGAAGCTTGGGCGAATGGTGGAACGCCAGACCAGGCCCGAAGGTGATGTCACCGATACCGGTTTTTTTCTGCGACAAGCCCGGTACCTGTACCTTCAGGTCCACCAGCGGAACAATGGCGTGCCACACCACATTGCCGCCAGCCACGCTGGTCGGGGTGGACCAGACGAAGCGCGTCGCCAGCGCATTGGCAGATACCTTGAACTCTGGCAGCGGAACGTCGTTCCCTCTCCCGTCCTTCAGGGTGTCGGCACGGTAGACGTTGCCGTAGGACAGAACGTAGAACCCGGGCGGTGGCGCTGCGCCAACGAGGAAGTTCTCTACCCCGCCGTTGTAGCTGGAGCCGCCCCCCTCGCCCGCCTGTACGACTGACACCACACAGGACATCAACGCGGCAGCGATGACGATCCGGTTTCGAACCAATTTCAATTTCATTTTGTCTCCTGGGTTGTGATTGATCGGTCTCTCAGACCGACATGCAGACACTCTTGGTTTCCGTATAGGAATCGACAGCGGCGCGGCCCAGATCGCGACCGAACCCGCTTTGTTTGTAGCCACCGAAGGGCATGTTGGTGTCCAGCAAGCCATGCGCGTTGACGTACACAGTCCCGGCCTTCAAGCGGGGAACGATGCGATGGGCGGACGAGAGGTTGGTGGTCCAGACGCTCGCCGCCAGCCCGAAGGGCGAGTCGTTGGCCTGGCGAATGACTTCCTCGACATCGTCGAACGGCATGGCGGTGAGCACCGGCCCGAAGACCTCTTCTCGGACCACCCGCATGTCGGGTGTGACATCGACCAAAACCGTGGGTTGGATGAAGCAACCCGCGTCACGGGCTCGACCTCCACCGGTCAAAGTGGTGGCACCTTCTCGGCGCGCACCATCGATGTAGCCCATCACCCGGTCAAAGTGACGCCGTGAAACCACTGGGCCGAGTTGGGTGCCAGCGTCAAAGCCCGATCCGACGCGCATGCCCTCGGCCTGACGCGCAACACCGTGGACCACCTGCTCGTACAGACTGCGATGCACGTAGAGGCGCGAGCTTGCCGCGCAGACCTGTCCCTGGTGCAGGAAGATGCCCATGGTGGCGCCCATGACCGCCGCAGCGGGGTCCGCATCTGGGAGCACGATCATGGGGGACTTGCCGCCGAGTTCCAGCGTGAAGCGGGCCATCCTGTCGACTGCTGCGTGGCCGATGGAGCGTCCGGTGGGCGTACTGCCGGTGAAGCTGATCTTGTCCACACCAGGGTGGGCGCACAGCGCCGCTCCAGCGGTGCCGCCTCCGCACACCACATTGAGCACGCCCGCCGGCAGACCTGCCTCAGCAGCCAGCTCGGCCAGTCGCAGTGCGGTCAGTGGCGTTTCCGGCGAGGGCTTGAGCACCACGGTGCAGCCAGCCGCCAGCGCAGGCGCGATCTTCCACAAGGCGATGGCCAGCGGAAAGTTCCATGGCACCACGGCGCCCACCACGCCCACTGGCTCGCGCTGGGTATAGGTGTGAAACTTCGAACCCGGCGGGCCAGGAATGGAAGGCTGCAGCGTGCTGCCTTCGAGCTTGGTCGCCCAGCCCGCCATGTAACGAACAAACTCTGCAGAAAAGCCCACATCGATCATCCGGGCGACGCCCTGGAGCTTGCCGCTTTGCAGCGTCTCCATGGCGCTCAGCTCGTCACCGTGTTCTTCGATCAGCACAGACAGGCGGTAGAGGATGCGTTCGCGATCGGCCGGCCGCATGCGAGACCAGGCTGAGTCCTCCAGCGCGCGCCGGGCCGCACCGACTGCAAGATCGACATCGCCGCCGTCGCTGTCGGGCGTGTCGGCCACGATCATTTCCGAGGCCGGGTCCACCACGTCAATGCGCTTGCCGCTGCCGGATTCGCGAAACACACCGTCGATGAAGTTGCCGTGGCTGCGTTTGGACAGGAATCCGATACGGGCCATTTCCTGCTGAGAGAGGTCTTTGGGGTTCATGGTTTTAGGGTGGAACGGGTTGGATGGGAGGACTCGACCAACTCAGGCCGCCAACATGAACTCGGCTGCGCGCTCGGCGATCATGATGGTCGGGGCGTTGGTGTTTCCACTGGTGATGCTGGGCATGACGGAGGCGTCGCAGATGCGAAGCCGCCCCACGCCGTGCACACGCAACTGGAGGTCGACGACAGACATGGGGTCGGTGCCCATGCGGCAGGTCCCCACCGGGTGGTAGACCGTCTTGGCGTGCTGGCGCACGAACTGTTCCAGCTCCTTGTCGGGCAGGTGCTCCTTCGGGCTCGGGTACATCTCCTCGGCGATGACCTTCTGCATGGAAGGCATACGCAGGATTCGGCGAGCGAGCTTGAGGCCGCGTACCAGGGTGTCCACATCTTCCTGCACGCTGAGGAAGCCGCCGTCGAAATCGGCGGGATCCATCGCATCGGGGCTTCGGGCCTGCACACGGCCGCGGGACTTGGGGCGCAGAAAGCAAGGGTCGATCGAGATGCCGTGCACCTCCGGCATGGGGCGGTCCACATCGCCTACCACCACCGGCAGCACATGGAACTGCACATCGGGTCGGCCAGTGCCCTGTGTGTCGACGAAGCCGCCGCTTTCCACCACGTTGGAAGTCAGCAGGCCGGTCTTGAACAGTTCCCACTGGACACCGTGCTTCAGCGCGGTGAGGCCCTTGTCCTGCCCCAGGAGACTGATCGGCTCCCTGCATCGGCCATGGGCGATGATTTCGAGGTGGTCATGGAAGTTTTCCCCCACGCCAGGCAAATCCCGCTTGACCGACACCCCAAGCCGCTGCAACAGCGCAGCGGGGCCGACACCGGACACCTGCAGCAGCTTCGGGGTCGCCAGCGCGCCGGCGGTCAGCACCACCTCGCGTCGCGCCTTGGCCGTCCTGACCGAGCCGTCGGCCATCCGGTACTCGACGCCGATGGCCTGGCCGCCTTCGATCAAAACCCGAAGCACATGTGCACCGTTGATCAGCGTGAGCTTGGAGTCGGACTCGACTTGCGCCAAGTAGGTGGCTGCCGTGCTGCCGCGCGTCCCGTCGACAGTGGTGGTCTGGTAGAAACCCACCCCAGCCTGGTAACCGGTGTTGAAGTCGTCGTTGTAGGGCAGACCCGCCTCCTGGGCGGCTTTCAGGAAGGCCAAACTCAGCGGATGTCGGAACCGGGTGTCGCTGACCCTAAGCGGTCCGTCCGTCCCGTGGTGTTCGCCTGAAAGGCGCATGTTGCTTTCGGCGCGCTTGAATACCGGCAACACATCGACCCAGCCCCAGCCGGTGCATCCCGCAGCGGCCCAGTCGTCATAGTCCGCAGCGGAGCCTCGGATATAGACCATCGCATTGAGGGAGCTGCTTCCCCCGGTCATTCGGCCCTGAGGCACATACATCTTGCGGCCGTTTGCATGTGGCTGCGGCGTTGTTTCATAAACCCACGATCGCTCTGTCCCGATCACCCGCACAAAGGTTGCAGGCATCTTCACGAACTTGATGCGGTCGGTGGGGCCTGCTTCTAGCAGCAGCACTGTGTGGCCTGCCTTGACCATGCGGTGCGCCACCACGCAACCGGCAGAGCCGGCACCGACGACGATGTAGTCGACTGATTGTTCCAAGGTTGTCTCCGTCCATTTGGGTGTTCTTGTGCAAGCCGTTCCATGCCGACTCCACGGGTGCCGATGATCTTTGAGGAAGAACCCAGAACAGAGATCTATCGTTTCATGTGCGCTGTGAGGCAATGCTCAGTGCGCACTGGCACCATCCATGCAGACCGAGGCACTTTCAACGTGTCGAAGTTGTCGACAACTGCCTGGCGTACCCGTCGCGTGGACGCGATAGAAGAACCGTCGCACCTTGGATGCTTTCGCCCCGGGTGCTCCTTCTGGTGCATACTGCGCGGGCGCGGAGGGCTGGGTGCGTTCGTGGATCGCGGGCCTGCGCGCTTCAGCCTGGAGTTCTCATGAAGATGACCATGGTTTCCGTGTTGTCTGCCCTGTGGCTGGTGAGTGCACCGGCGCTGGCGCAGGATGCAAGCTGTTCTGCGGCGGCGGCAGATCGCAAGCTGGCCGGTGCCGCCAAGACCTCTTTCCTCACGAAGTGCGAAAAGGACGCGCGTGCCCGCTGTGAAGAAGGAGCCACCGAGAAGAAGTTGCATGGCGCGGCCCGCAACAGCCACGTCAACAAGTGCGTGCGTGACGCGGTCGGTGGCTGAACCTGTTGCGTGCCGTCAGCGCGGGCCGGCCCCCTGAGAAGGCGCGGGGCGTGTATCGGGCGCTGTGGCGGTGCGTCGTCCACGTGGTCGCAGGTCCGACCTTGCAAGAGCCTCTTCACAGCGCTGGATGAAGTACTGGTAGTCCGGATGTCGGTCGTACTCGCAGACCCTGACCTGTACCGTCGGTGAGGCGGGGGTGATGCTTCCGTTGATGTAGATCGACTGCAGGGCGTGCCTGAGTTGTTCGTTGATCAGTGACGACAGCTGTCGGGCGGCCAGCAGCGATGTTTCGATGGCGATGACCATGAACTGCTTGTCCGCAAAGCGGAACACATGGTCGGTGGTGCGCACGCTATCGGACAGCACGTGAGCTGCGGTGTGCATGAGACGCGCCCGTGCATGAGACGCGCCCGCAGACCGGCGCGGTGGTGGTCCACCACGTCGGGCAATCCGATCTCGACCAGCAGCAGGCAGCAGGGGCGTCCGCTTTCGAGATGGCTTTGCATTGTCCGAGCCAGGATGGCGGGCAGGTACTGCCGGTCCGGCAGCTGGGTTTCGATGTCCAGCCCTTCGTCCCGCAGGGTGATGCCGGCAAACAGCTCGTTCATGCGGAAGCGGATCATGTCCAGCAGTTTGCGGAAGGTGCCGATGGTCGACTCCAGCCTTTCCCGGTCGCCCCTGGCTGCGCGAAACCTCGGTAGCACCTGCTGGTCCATGATGTCAATCGAGTCACGCAACTCACGGAACTCCTCG
>JALOSN010000194.1 GCA_025458415.1 Hydrogenophaga sp. | reverse complement strand
CCAGGTGGTCGAGCTGCAGGCGCGGCTGAGCGTTGCCGAACTCCGGCTGTCCGAGGTGAGCCTGCAGCGCAGCCAGCTGGAAGAGCTGATGCTCAGTCTTTCGCGATCCAGGGATGACCATCTGGTCCAGGACCTGGAGTCGGCGCTCCGGCTGGCCCAGCAGCAGACCGAACTGACCGGCAGTGCGCAGCCCCTGATCTCGGCCTTGCAGGCCGCCGACCAGCGTATTTCCCGGGCTGCTCAGCCCAGGCTCAATCCCGTCCAACGGGCCATCACACGGGATATGGACCGCATCCAGGCCACCCGGGTGGCTGATGTGCCCTCGGCGGTGCAGATGCTCGACGAACTGGTGCGGCAGGTGGATGACTGGCCATTGCTGAACCGTGTGGGCATGGCGACGGTGCCGGACCCGAAGGCAGAGACCACGACCCCGACCCCGGCGGCAGAGGCCATGGGCGACGAGTCCAAGGCGATGGCAGATGGTGAACCGCTGAGTGGTTGGTCGCGTGTGAGCGCGTGGTGGTCAAGTTGGTGGCAGCGTGCCTGGGCCGATATCTCGCGCAGCGGGCAGGAGCTGGTTCGTGTCAGCCGGATCGACCGGCCCGATGCGGCCCTGCTGGCGCCAGACCAGGCGTTCTTTCTGCGGGAGAACCTCAAGCTGCAGCTGCTCAACGCCCGCTTGAGTCTGTTGGCCCGGCACACCGCGTCGGCCCGTGCCGACCTGATGGCGGTGGAGCAGGCGCTGCAGGCGTATTTCGACGATGAGGTGCCCATGGTGGCCAGTGCCAGGCGGACGCTGTCCCGACTGCAGGACGAGCTGGTGGGCCATCAGCTGCCGAGGGCCGATGACACGCTGGCCGCCCTCGCGGTGGCAGCCGGGGGCCGATGATGGCGCGTGGACGCCAGACGGGCGTGGTGCGGGGCGTGTTTGTGCTGCTCGGCCTTGCGGCCTTGGCGGTGGCCCTGTCCCTGCTGGTGGGCAACAACCGCAGCACCTTGACCCTCTTCTGGCCGCCGCACCGGGTGGACGTGTCCTTCAATCTGGTGCTGTTCGTGCTGGTTTTCGGCTTCGGTCTGCTCTATATGGCGCTGCGTGCCGTGGCCGCTCTGCGCGAGCTGCCGGTGCAGGCCAGGCGCTGGCGCAGCCAGCAGTTGGAGCGCGCGGTCGTCGCATCGGTGCTCGATGCGCTGTCCCACCAGCTGGCGGGTCGGTTTGTGAGGGCACAGGCCTGTGCCCAGCAGGCATTGAACCAGATGAGCTCGTCGCCTTCCTCCTCCCCCTGGCCGCGCAAGGACCAGATGGAGCTGCTGGCGCACCTGCTGCTGGCCGAAAGCGCTCAGTCTCTGCAGAACCGCTCCCTGCGTGACAAGCATCTGGAACTGGCCTTGCAGCCCCGATGGGCTCGCCAGATGCCGGAGGCTGGAGAAGGCGCCTTGCTGCGGGCGGTCCGTTGGGCCATCGAGGACCGCGACCCGGCGCAGGCAAGGGCTCGGCTGGCCGCGCTGCCCCAGGGAGCCGGACGCCGCATCCAGGCCTTGAGGTTGAAGCTGAGGGTGGCCCGGATGGACGGCGCCGGTGCGGAAGCGCTGGAGACCGCCCGCCTGCTGGCCAAGCACAAGGCCTTTTCGCCGGAGGCATCACGCAGCCTGATCCGTGGCCTGGCGCTGGGTGCCATTCAGCAGGCCCACGACCTGTCGCAGCTGCGTGAGGTGTGGGCCGACTTCGATGTCACTGAACGACAGACGCCCGAGCTCGCCCTGGCCGCTGCACGGCGGGCCCTGGGCTTTGCCGAGCAGACGCAAACCGAGCCCGTGTCATGGGCCGACTCGGTGCCAGCAGAGGCACTGGACGAATGCCGCCCATGGGTACGGCATTGCCTGGAGCCGCTATGGGATCGATACGAAAGTCTGGACGAAGACACGCAGGCCCAGCTCGTGCGCGTGCTCGAACCCGCCCTGATCGGCATCGATGCCCCGTGGCTGGCGCGACTGGAGCAAAGGCAGCGTCAGCTGCCCGACAACCCCTGTCTTCAGTACCTGACCGGGCAGGCCTGTGTCCAGCGTCAGCTGTGGGGCAAGGCGGCCCAGTTGCTCGGGCAGGCCAGTGCGCGGCTGAAGGATCGGGTTCTGCTGCGCAGGAGCTGGTGTGCCATGGCCCGCCTTGCCCAGGAGCGGGGTGACGAGTCAGCGGCGCGGGAGGCCTGGATGAAGGCGGCGCTGATCGAGTGATCAACCTTGGGGTGCGCGCAAGCACCGGGCCCCAAAAAACAAGCCCGTCGGCGGGACGGGCTTGCTGTGACGGCCACCGGGTGGCCCCGAAGGAAGTGGTCAGGCCTGCTGCTCGAAGGGCAGGGTGACCTGACGCAGGTCCTTGCGGGTCTCGACCAGCACCAGTGGACCTTCGTCCACCACCACCGACGGCCTGGGTTCGCGTGGCACATGGATGGGCAGTGGTTCTGCTGCGATGGCCGCCTGGACGGCGGCCACCTTGTCCGCATCCGAGTTCACCCATTCCAGTCCGCTGTCGCGCGCCACCTGTGCCAGCTCGGCAACGGACAGGGTGTACGGTGCCACCTTGGGCAACCCGGCAGGGGCCGGGACCTGGGCTGCGGTCACTTGCACCGGTGCCGGTGCCGGTGCCGGCACAGACTCTGCGGCTGCGGCAGGCGCGGCCTGGGCCTGGTCGTCCACCGGCATGGTGAAGTAGCTGCTGCGCACGGGTGCGGCGGGCTCGGCTTCGGCTGCTTCGGTGACCGGTGACTCGGCGGACAAGGCGAGCGCATCACCGGCTTGCTGCGCAGTACGGTCGCGTCGGTCCCGACCATAACGGTCGCGGCTTCGGCGCTCGCGCGGGGCACGGGGCGTGCCTTCGCCGGCGTTGTCGGCCTCAGGTCCGCCAGCAGCCGTCCCGGCGACCTGTTCGATGCCCTCTGCATGGGTATCGGTTGCAGGCTGGCTGGCTGGTGCTTCCGTTCCTTCCGGGCGGCGACGACCGTCGCCGCGACCACGGCGCTGCTGCCGACCCGCTTGGTCGCCAGCGTCGACGGATGGCCGTTCGGAGGCGTCCACGGGTGCGGTCTGGGCGGGCGCCAGTTCGTTGGCCTGCCCGTCCCGTGGACGGCGCTGGCCGTTGTTGCGGTTGTCGGGGCGCTCGCTGCGCCGCGCTTCGCCGCCGCGTCCTTCGTTACGGCCATCCTGGCGGCCCTGCCCTTCGGCGCGGGCCTCGCCGCGGCCTTCGCCGCGAACCTGGCGTGGACCACCCTCGCGGCCTTCACCTTGGCCACGCCGCTGTTCGCTGCCACCGCGGCTGCCACGAGCGCCACGCCGTCCATCCGGGCGTTCTTCGCGTGCCTTGGACTCCGCCGGCTTCGCGACCGGGCTGCTGACAGGTGCGGCCGCAGGTGGCGTTGAACCCATGCCGAACAGACCCTTGAGCCAGGCGAAGAAGCCTTTCTCGGCGGGTGCTGCTGCAGGCGCTGTGGCGGCGACCGGTGCCAGTGCCGGTGCCGCGGCGACCGGTGCGGAGGCGGGCACTTCAGGCCGAGGTGCTGCCACCGGTGCCGGACCGTCGGGCAGCACGCCCTTGATCACCGGCTCCTGCTTGTTGGTGCGTTCCTGGCTGCGGCGCGTGAAGCTGGCAACATCGTCGACCTCTTCGGCCATCTTGTAGCTGACGTCCAGGTTGTCCAGGCGAGGATCGTCGTGCTTGAGGCGCTCCAGCTTGTAGTTGGGCGTGTCCAGCGACTTGTTGGGCACCAGCAGCACGTTGATGCGCTGCTTGAGTTCAATTTTGGTGATCTCGGTGCGCTTCTCGTTGAGCAGGAAGCTGGCGACCTCGACCGGCACCTGAACCAGCACGGCGGCCGTGCTGTCCTTGAGCGACTCTTCCTGGATCACGCGCAGGATCTGCAAGGCCGAGCTTTCGGTGTCGCGAATGTGGCCCGAGCCACCGCAACGCGGGCAGGGAATGGAGGCGCCCTCGCTGAGCATGGGCTTGAGGCGCTGGCGGCTCATTTCGAGCAGGCCGAACTTGCTGATGGAGCCGAACTGCACGCGGGCGCGGTCCTGGCGCAGCGCG
>JALOSN010000193.1 GCA_025458415.1 Hydrogenophaga sp. | reverse complement strand
GGCAAGGCATGCAGCATGCGATCGCAGGCCAGCTCCAGGGCATCGGTCAGCGCATCATCGGCGGCGAAGCGGGCACGGCCATAGCCCGGCACCTCGTGGCGCGGGAAGATGGGGGAGGCGTCCATGTCGTGCTGCAGGAAGCTGCGGGCCAGCACCATGTCACCGACACGGACCCGGGGGTCCAGTCCGCCGGCCACGCCGGTGAACACGATGCGTTGCACGGCAAAACGCTCGATGAGTAAGGCGGCCGTGGTGGCCGCGGCCACCTTGCCGATGCCGCTGAGCACCGCCACCACATCCTGGCCGTGCAGATGCCCGACCCAGAACTCGCGACCGCCGACCCGTTGCCGATGCTCGTCGGGCATCAGCGCCAGCACACCGGCAAGCTCGTCGTGCAGGGCCGCGACAATGGCTGTGCGGGTCACTTCGATTCCCGCAATTCGCGGCGCAGGATCTTGCCGACCGGGGTCTTGGGCAGCTCGGCGCGGAACTCGACCACCTTCGGCTGCTTGTAGCCGGTCAGGTTGGCGCGGCAATGCGCGCGGACCTGGTCCTCGGTCAGACCGGGGTCCTTCTTGACGATCACCAGCTTGATCGCCTCACCGGCCTTTTCGTCCGGGATACCGACCGCCGCACATTCGAGCACGCCGGTCAGGGTGGAGACCACGTCCTCGATTTCATTCGGGTACACGTTGAAGCCGGCGCACAGGATCATGTCCTTCTTGCGGTCGACGATCCTGAAATAGCCGCGCTCGTCCATCACGCCCACGTCGCCGGTCTTGAAGAAGCCGTCGGCGGTCATGACCTTGGCGGTTTCGTCCGGGCGCTGCCAATAGCCGGCCATCACCTGCGGGCCCTTGATGGCAATTTCTCCTGGCTGGCCGACCGGTACCTCGTTGCCCTCATCGTCCAGGCATTTCATCCAGGTATTGGGCAGGGGCACGCCGATGCTGCCGCTGTAGGCGGTGCTGGTGGTCGGGTTGCAGCTGGCCGAGGGGCTGGTCTCCGACAGGCCGTAGCCCTCGCAGATCGGGCAGCCGGTCTTCTCCAGCCAGAGCTTGGCGGTGCCGCTCTGCACGGCCATGCCACCACCCACCGACACCTTGAGGTGGCTCCAGTTCACGGTGTTGAAGTCCGGGTGATTGGCCAGCCCGTTGAACAGGGTGTTGACCGCCGGGAAGCTGTGGAAGGTGTGCTGGCTCAGTTCCTTGAGCACGGCCGGCAGGTCCCGCGGGTTGGGGATCAGGATGACCTTGCCCCCGGTGCGCAGGCCCAGGATCATGTTCACCGTGAAGGCGAAGATGTGGTAGAGCGGCAGGGCGCAGATGCTGGTGGGCTGCTCGTCGGCCGGAATCTGCTTCATGACCGGTTCGTTCCAGGCCTCGGACTGCAGGGCGTTGGCGATCACGTTGCGGTGCAACAGCACCGCGCCCTTGGACACACCGGTGGTGCCGCCGGTGTATTGCAGCACCGCCACGCTGTCGGGGCTGAGGTCGGGACGCTTGATGTGGCCCCTGGTTCCGCGCGCGATGGCTTCGTTGAAGCGCACCGCCTGCGGCAGATTGAAGGCGGGCACCATCTTCTTCACGTTGCGCACGACATAGTTGACGATGCTGCCCTTGAGCAGGCCCAGCAGGTCACCCATGGCAGCCAGCACCACGTGTTTGACCGGCGTCTGGCCGATGCACTGCTGCAGGGTGTGGGCGAAGTTCTCGATGATGACGATGGCCTTGGCACCCGAATCCCTGAGCTGGTGCTCCAGCTCGCGCGCGGTGTAGAGCGGGTTGACATTGACCACCACATAACCGGCGCGCAGGATGCCGGCGACCGCCACCGGGTACTGCGGCACGTTGGGCATCATGATGGCCACACGGTCGCCCTTGGCCAGGCCCAGGCCCTGCAGGTAGGCGGCAAAGGCCTGAGACAGGCTGTCCACCTGCGCGTAGCTCAGCTCCTTGCCCATGAAGCTGTAGGCCGGCCGATGGGCAAATTTCTGGAAGCTCTCTTCCATCAGGTGGACCAGGGAGGGGTACTGGTCCACGTCGATGTCGGCAGGCACGCCGGGCGGATAGGCACCCAGCCAGGGGCGGTCGGCCGTTGCAGCGTTCATTCTCATCTCCGTTGGTGTTGTTCGGGCAGCCATTCAGGCACAGGGCAACCCGGCATTCTGGCCCGGCGTGGCGAAACCGGAGGTCGTGTTTTACCCTGACTCGAAACCGAATTCGGACTTGGAGTCCAGGCCAGCCGCCAACCGGCGCTACAAAAAACGAGGCGGACCCGTGGTCCGCCCCTGCCTGCGCCACCCGGTCGTGTGACCCGGGTACGCCCGGTCTCAACCCTTGAGCGAGACCAGCACCTCGTCGAGCATCTTCTTGGCGTCGCCGAACAGCATGCGGTTGTTGTCCTTGTAGAACAGGGGGTTGTCGACGCCGGCATAGCCGCTGGCCATGGAGCGCTTCATCACGATGCTGGTTCGGGCCTTCCAGACCTCCAGCACCGGCATGCCGGCGATCGGGCTGGTCGGGTCGTCCTGGGCCGCCGGGTTGACGATATCGTTGGCGCCAATCACCATGGCCACGTCGGTGTCGCTGAAATCCTCGTTGATCTCGTCCATCTCCAGCACGATGTCGTAAGGCACCTTGGCTTCGGCCAGCAGCACGTTCATGTGGCCGGGCATGCGGCCAGCCACCGGGTGGATGCCGAAGCGCACGGTCACACCCTTGTCGCGCAGGGTTCTGACGATCTCGTTGACGGTGTGCTGGGCCTGCGCCACGGCCATGCCATAGCCCGGGACAATGATCACGCTCTTGGCGTCGCGCAGCAGCTCGGCGGTCTCGGGGGCGCTCACCGGTACCACCTCACCCTGCGGCTCGGCAGCGGCACCGTCGGCCTTGGGGGCCGTGGGTGCACCACTGCCAAAGCCACCGGCGATCACGCTGATGAAGTTGCGGTTCATCGCGTTGCACATGATGTAGCTCAGGATGGCGCCCGAGGAGCCCACCAGCGCGCCGGTCACGATCAGCAGGTCGTTGCCCAGCATGAAGCCGGTCGCCGCCGCGGCCCAGCCGGAATAGCTGTTGAGCATGGACACCACCACCGGCATGTCGGCGCCGCCGATGGCCATCACCATGTGGATGCCGAACAGCAGGGCCAGCACGGTCATGACCGCCAGAGGCAGCATGCCGTCGGCCACGGTTTCGGCGCGCATGAACTCACCACCGAACCAGATCACGACCAGCAGCGCAACGAGGTTGAGCCAGTGGCGCGCCGGCAGCAGCAGCGGCTTGCCACCGATCTTGCCGTTGAGCTTGCCAAAGGCGATCAGCGACCCGGAGAAGGTGACCGCACCGATCAGGATACCGACGTAGATCTCCACCTGGTGAATGACCTTTTCGGCGCCAGCGTAGGCGATGGACGTGTCCACATAACTGGCAAAACCGACCAGACAGGCCGCCAGACCCACCAGGCTGTGCATCAGCGCGACCAGCTCGGGCATCTGCGTCATCTTGACGGTCTTGGCGGCGTACAGGCCCACGCTGCCACCGATGACCAGGGCCGCCACGATCCAGCCAATTCCGGCGACGGCCACTTTCGGGCCAAAGATGGTGGCCAGCACGGCAAGGGCCATGCCGATCATGCCGTAGACGTTGCCACGGCGGGAGGTTTCCGGGTTGGACAGGCCACCCAGGCTGAGGATGAAGAGAATGGCGGCCCCCAGATAGGCGACCGTGGTGAGGCTTTCGGACATGTTCGTTTCTTTCTTGTGTTTACTTGCGGAACATGGCCAGCATGCGGCGTGTGACCGCAAAGCCACCAAACATGTTGATGGCGGTCACCAGCACCCCCACAAACGCCAGCCAGCGGATCAGCACATCGGGACGGCCCCCCGCCGTGGGATCAGGCGGCCAAATCTGCACCAGCGCACCGATCACGATGATGCTGGAGATGGCGTTGGTCACGCTCATGAGCGGTGTGTGCAGCGCGGGGGTCACGTTCCAGACCACCATGTAGCCGATGAAGCAGGCCAGCACGAAGACCGTGAAGTGCCCCAGGAAGGCCGCCGGCGCGTAGGCACCGATGGCCCAGAAGGCCAG
>JALOSN010000192.1 GCA_025458415.1 Hydrogenophaga sp. | reverse complement strand
CTGCCGGGGCCCCGCCGCATCGGCCTTGAAGGCGGGCGCGGCGGCAGCGTGATTTGGTGGCCTGGGGCGGAATCGAACCACCGACACGCGGATTTTCAAAGAAGGTTCGCGGGGCGCTAGTTACAACTCACAGACGATGGTATACACGAAATCAAGCACTTAGCGCATCTCGTCCCAGCACTCCGCGGCACTGTCCGGCACCGGGTTTGCCAGTCTATTGCCAGAGAATTGCCAGAGATTCGCCAGACGCGGGCCAGAGCCCCTGCGCCGGTCATGCCCCTCTTGAGGATGCCGCGCCCATCGGTGGTCACGCCGTTGCCGGCAACCCAGCCTCCCATGTTCGGCACTGCCGCCGCAGTCCTTCGAAGATGGCCTGGGCCGTCCGGGGGTGGTAGCCCGCTGGCCTTTGGGTGTGAACTGCGTCGATGGCGTGTTCCACCCTGGCCACCATCGCCTGCATCGCTTCCCAGACGCCATCGGCCCCACTGCGTTGTGCCAAGGTCTGCCAGTGCCGCGTCTGGATGCTGGCCAGCTGGTAGTGAACGTTCTTCGAGCGGACGGCCATCGCCAGCTTGGCCTCCTGCCAGGCCACCTGGCTGGGCCCGTTGCCGATGACGGGCCAGACCGAGATGACGTCGTAGAGCGGCGTCATCCGGTAGCCGCCGCCCGGAAGCAGAAAGATGGAGAAGTTCTTGGCGTGGCCGTCGGTGGCGGCGAGCAGCCAGAAGGCCAATTGCGCACACAGGAAGTGGCGGATGTCGGCGGCTGCGGTGCGGCTGCTCCGCAGGACCTGCAGGCACCCCTTCATCCCCGGCCCGCCGTGGGACTCGTACTTGTCAACGGAGGACACGCCCAGCACCTGGCAGAAGTCCTCCTGGGGGATGCGCGCTATCCAGGCCGGCGGGTGCTCGGCGGTGCCCTCCACCCAGTGGCGGTCGAAGCGCTCAACCGCCAGGACGGTTTCTTCGCCGAAGCGGGCGATGTCGGTGACCGCCACCGGCAGCCCGAGTTCTCGCAGCAACTGGGCACACAGCCATTCGTTGTAGACGGAGTGCGTGAGGTCCAAGCGGCGACCGCCCACCAGCCCCAGGGGCAGTTTGAGGATGTGCGTCGTGGGGGTGGCGCCCAGCGGTCGGCACCACTGGCCATCCACCCGCAGGAGCGCTGTCTTCTCCTGCGCGCCTGCAATCGAGATGCGTAAGTCGTCGGGGTCCTGGTCTGCGCCCGGCACGGGGTCGGCTGCGACCCCCCGCAGGTGCCTGGCCACGGCCTGGTCGTCCATAGGCTCGAACTGGACCTGGTCGTAGCCGGTGGGGGGCTGCCCTGGAGGCAACAGTTGCACGGCGCCGACGCAGTCGCGACCAATCGCCTGGAGCAGCTCGAACACATCGGTGGAAGCGACCCGGAAGCGTGCGCTCACACGGCGCCGGATGCGCTCGTCGTCCGGCAGGAGGTTGTCGAAGAAGTTGGCCACCACCGGGCCGGCCACTGTACGGTCGGGGGTGATGGGCAGCGACAGCGACAGGGGCCGCACCCGCGCGGATTCCAGCCAGGAGGGCTCGTAGACGAAGCGATGGCCGCCTGTCCGCGTGCGCTGCCATGTGCCAACGCGCTCGCCATTCATCCACACCCAGAGTTCGCGAGCGTCAGCCACGGGTGTCCGCTCCGACGGCAGCGCGGCGGTCCGGGCGCGTCCTGGCTGACCGCTCGAAGAGGGCTATGGCCAACATGGGCGCCTCACCATTGCCCGCGCGGCTCATCGTCTGGGGGGTCTTTTGGGCTGGCGGTGGTGCCCCCCTGTGCGCCGCCCTGTGCGGTGGGCGCTGCGCCGTCCGCTCCGGTCTCAGGTAGGCGTGCAGCCCCTTGCCTGGGTGACTTGGTCGACTTGAGCGGCTTGGGCCCGTCGGTCAACGTCGCGGATGCAGTCGACCGGGCGTGGGCCCGGGCGCTCAGTTCCGCGCCATGCGTCGAATCGAGGTCGCCCGCGTTGTCGCGGACCACCACCTGGGCACCGAGCATGGCCAGGACCTGCAGCAACTGCTCCACGCTCACCGCACCAGGGTCGCGCTCAATGTCGGCGACGCGGGACTGCACGACGCCTAAGCGCTGCGCAAGCTCCGCCTGGGTCATGTCGCGCGACTTGCGCAGTGACTTCAGAAGTTGGTGCAGCTGACTGGAAAGCTGGACGGGATAGTCCACAGATGTGTATCGGTCGTAGGCGATTTTTGAATCATATCGCCTGAAGCCGATTTACTCAAGAAATCGCTCTTAGAAGATAATCGCACCACATCGCCTGAGGGCGATATTCTTCGCTCGAAGCAAGCAGCCACCACTGCCCCACCTCAATGTCAGCACCACGCCCGACAACTTGACCAAACTTGACCGTCGCTGCGTGCAAACCTAGAATCTCCGACCCGATGCTCAACGTCCTGCTCATCAAAAAAACCATGCGGGCTCTCGGCCTGACTGGCAAGGACGTCGGCGATGCGTGCGGGGTGACCAAGGAGGCGGCCTCCAACTGGCTGAAGGGCGAATCGATGCCCCGGCCAAGCAAGCTGCTGGACCTGGCAGAGCTGCTCAAACTTCCTGTAGAGCAGCTCATGGCACCCATCGAAGCGCGTCCGGAGCCTGTGGTGGCCTACCGCATGCGCGGCAACCGCATGCCCACCCTCGCAGCCCGCGAGGCCGGCGACGAGGTCGCCCGGCATCTGCGCCAGCTTGTCCCGCTGACCGCTGGGCACAGCTTTTTCACCAACCGGGGCATCCCCGAGCCCAACCTGAGCGAGGCATGCATCGGCGATGCCGTCGCAGCCACGCGTTCCCTGCTCAACCTCAGCCCGGACGAGAAGGTCACGCACGACCACCTGTTCCAGCTCTTCAGCAAGATTGGCGTCATCCTGGTGCCGGTGTTCTGGGGCGGCGACCGCGAGGGTCATGAGAACGCGATGAGCGTCTACCTGCCCGACTCCCGCACGACCTGGGTGCTGTTCAACCTCGGCTGCCGCATCGACGATTTCAGCTACTGGCTCGCCCATGAGCTCGGCCACGCTTTGACCCTGCACGCCCTGCAAGGCGACGACGGGGAGAAGTTTGCCGAGCGGTTTGCCCAGAAGCTGCTGTTTCCGGAGTCGGTGGCGGCCCAGGCCCTGCAGGCCATCCGCGCAGCCGACAACCCGCTGGCCACGGCCACCTGGTTCGCGGGCAGCTTCGACGTGTCCATCGTCACGGTGGTCAAGGCCGCGGACGGGGTGGCCAGGCAACACGGCGAAGCGCCCACGGGGCTGGACACGGGCCCGTTCTACGGGACGTGGAAGCGGAATCGCAAGAACTTTCCGACGGCCGCCCAACAGCTGTTCGGGACGGACGAACCTGCAGCACTCGAGTACATCGTCAAGAGCGAGCAGATGTTCGGCACGCCTGTCTTTCGTGCCCTGGCGCGCTTTCAGCAACTCGAAGGGCGCTCGCCGGCCTTTGTGGCCGCGACGCTGAACGTCAACATGGGCGACGGGCTCGTCTTGTCTCAGGCGCTGGCCGAGCTGTCGGACTGACCGTCCGGCGCCGCCTCGCCGAAGAGCGTTTGGTAGCGCGCAGCCCAGCCCCGCTCCAGCGCTTCCGCCTGTTGAATTCAGGCCCGCACGGTCTGTATGCGTGCATCCCGCCCGAGGCTGCCGGCGGCCTCCAGCATGTGCAGCACCTCGACGCTCGAGAACAACTGCCCTGCCCCGCCAATTCCCAGCTCGGTTGCTACGTAGCGCAACGGCCACTCGTCGGTAGCCAGCGCGGCGTCCAGCACGTCGGCGGCAGCCAGCGCGCGAGCGTCGTTGAGCGACAACTCTCTGACCACCTGGGTGCCTTGCGCGGCGCAAAAACCGGCCAGCAAGCCATTGCCGCTCAGGCGCGTCACCTTGGCCGCCAGCGCAATCTTGGACTTCTTGGGTTCGCGTAATGACAGGCAGGCCCGGTCCAGGTCGGCCTGGATGTCGGTCGCCCCCATCCAGGTGACCCTGGACCCGTTTCAGTACCGCACGGAAGTAGAGATTTCCGGCTCCTTTGACATCGCCGTTGCGGCCTGCAGGCCGCAACGGCGGGCGAATTC
>JALOSN010000191.1 GCA_025458415.1 Hydrogenophaga sp. | reverse complement strand
ATCGGCCCGGATGTTGCGCACCAGGTCGAAGCCATCCATGCGTGGCATTTCGATGTCCGACAGCACCACCGTCGGCCGCTCCTGCTGCAGGCGTTCCAGCGCCTGCAGGCCATCGGCAGCCAGCGACACGCGATAGCCCTCGCGCTGCAGCAGGCGCTGGGTGACGCGGCGCACCGTGATCGAATCGTCGACCACCAGCACCAGGGGCACCGCCGACACCACGGGCGCGCCGACTTCCTCCTGCCCCATGGCCGGCTGGGCTGCCACCTGGGCCTGCTGGGACGCGGTCCACTCGGCCACCTGAGCGCCGTAAACCGTGGCCAGCGCCACCGGGTTGTAGATCAGGGCAACGGCGCCGGACGCCAGCATCGAGATGCCGGCCAGACCCGGCAGGCGCGAGAGCTGCGGCCCGAGGTTCTTGACCACCACTTCCTGATTGCCCAGCACCTCGTCCACGTGCATGGCCACGCGCTGCGCTGCGCTGCGGAAGATGACCACGGGCAGTGTGCGCGACTGCATCTCGTCCGAACGGGGTGAGGATTGCAGCAGGGCGCCAGCCCAGTAGAACGGCACATCCTCCTCGCCCATCCTCAACGTGCCCGTGGCATAGGCCTGGGCCAGATCGGCACTGCCGACCCGACGCACGATTTCGACCACGGTGGAAGGCACACCCCAGGTCAGGGCGCCGGCACGCAGCATCACAACCTGCGTGACCGCTGTGGTCAGCGGCAACACCAGTTCGAAGCTGGTGCCTTCGCCGCGGCGGCTGTGGGTCATGATGCGGCCACCGAGGGCCACCACGTCGTTGCGCACCACGTCCATGCCCACACCCCGACCGGCCAGGGCTGACACCTCGCTGGCGGTGCTCAGGCCCGCCAGGAAGATCAGCTGGGCGGCCTCGTCGTCACTCAGCTGGGCGCCCGGCGTGACGAAACCCTGCGCCTCGGCCTTGCTGCGCAGCCGATCCAGATCGAGCCCCGCTCCATCATCCTGGAACGTCACGCCCACATCGTTGAGTTCCTGCTTCAGCCGGATCTCGATCCGCCCTTCCGCCGGCTTGCCCGCGGCCAGGCGCCGCTCCGGTGTCTCGATGCCATGCACCACGCAGTTGCGCAGCAGGTGCTCGAAGGCACCGGTCATGCGGTCCAGCACGCCGCGGTCCATTTCGATGTTGCCACCGGTGATGTCCAGTCGCACCTGTTTGCCGGTTTCCTTGGAGGCCTGTCGAACCACGCGGTAGAGCCGTTCGGAGATGCCTTCAAACTCCACCATGCGGGTGCGCAGCAGGTCGCGCTGCAGCTCCCGTGTCTGGCGCGCCTGGGCCACCAGGCTGTCTTCGGTGGCCTCCACCGCCCGCTGCAGGTTGCGCTGCACGGTGGCCACGTCGTTGACCGACTCGGCCATCATGCGGGTGAGCTCCTGCACCCGTGTGAAGCGGTCGAACTCCAGCGGATCGAACGACTGGTTGGCGTCCTTGGCCTGGGCCAGGCGGGACTGCATCTGTGTCTCGGCCTGCAGCTCAACGTCGCGCAACTGCAGGCGCAGGCGATCCAGGTTGCCCGTCAGGTCCTTGAGCGAACCGCGCAGGGTGACCAGCTCGCTCTCCATGCGGGAACGCGTGATCATGACCTCACCGGTCTGGTTGACCAGCCGGTCGAGCAGCTCGGGCCTGACCCTGACCGCGGCACCCGATCGGGCCGCCATGGGCGCCGGCACCGCCAGCGCCGGCAGCTGGAGCGGCGCCACCAGCGAGGGGGCGGATACCGCGGCAACGACCGGCTCGGTGCCTGCTTCGGCAGCAACCGGGGCGTCCGGCTCAAGGCTGGCCGGCAACATTTCGGCCGCGGTACGCACAACATCCTGCGCCGGCAGGTCGGTGTGCCGCAGCATCTCGAAACGGGCATTGATGGCGTCGAAGGCGTGCTGCAGGGGCTCGATGTCGGCGCTGCGCCGCACATCGCTGCCCAGGCGCTCGGCCTGCGTTTCCATGCGGTGCACCATCTCGCCCAGCCGCAAGGCGCCGGCCAGACGGGCACTGCCCTTGAGCGTGTGCAGGTTGCGCAGCACCTCGCCGCGCGCGCTGCCGTTGTCCGGCCGGGCCACCCACTGTCGCAGAGCGCCGCCCAGCTGCGGCAGCAGTTCGGCGGCCTCATCGGCAAAAACCGGGAAGAGGTCGGCATCGATGGTGTCGAAGACGTCGATGTCGTCATCGATGTCCTGCACCTGTCCGGGTTCGACCGCTTCACCGATGCCTGGCAGCGGGGCAAACACGGTGTCGGTGTCCCCAGTATCCGTCGCCAACGCCTGGGCTGGCAACCGATCGGCCGGATCCTGTCCACCCAGTTCGGACCATCGTGAACCGATGCCGATGTCGGGTTCGGTGAATGTCCCGGCGGTCGGTGCCTCAGCAGGCAGGTCGTGCACCACATGGTGCAGGGCATCCATCAGCTCGGGATTGGGCTCCTTGAGGAACCCGGCTGCAAACTGGTGCAGCAGGCGGCGAATGTCCTCCGAGGCGTTGACAAACAGCCGGGCCTGCGCCTCGGTGGCCACCATGCCATCGAGCTGGTGCTGGGCCACGGCACCCAGGGCGTGTTCGAGGGCGCGGGCGATCCCGGACAAGGCGTCGAAGCCCACCGTCGCGGAGCTGCCAGCCAGCGAATGGGCCAGCGCCTCGGCATCCGACGGCAGGGGTTCGTGCCGCTCCAGCGCCCACTCGGACAGGCAGACACCCAGCCGGCGCGACCACTCGTCCGCCTCATTGAGGTACACGTTGTAGAGCTTGAGGCCGATCTGGAGCGAGCCGATGACCCGGGTCTGCTCGTCGGGTGTGGCGCCGGCAAGCCCGTCCGCGGTGGCGTCGGGGGCAGCGTCCTCTGCGACCGCTTCGACAACGGCTTCTGCGATGGTGGGCAGCGGCTCGGCCGGCGCTTCGTCAGCCGGCACCACCTCGTCAGCCGGGTCGATCTGCCGGGCATCCGGGGGCGCCACAGGCTCGGCCTCCGGCACCCCGGCGGGAGCCTGTGCCTCCGTGGCATGGCCGGAGAGCGACTGGAGGGCAGAAAAATCGATGTTCTCGATCACCGGCAGATCAGGCACCTGCCCCGGCACGTCGACAAACAGGTGCTCGTGTTCCAGACCGGCACCAAAAGGCGAGGTGTCGACAAAATCGACGTGGACGGCCGGCGTGCCGACCTCCGACACCGGTTCGGGCTCCGGCACCTCGGCCGGCAGATCGGTTGCCTGCGCTTCGACCACCTCGAACACGTCGGTGGCCTCCGGCACACTGGCCGAATCCTGCGTCACGGCGTCTTCAGGCGCCGGCCATCCGGCGTCGGTGTCCACCGGCAGAGGCGGGGTATCCAGCACCACCTCATCGGTCGCAGGGACGGCGTCTGGCAACAGGCTGCCCTGCGCGTCAACGCCGTCGGGTGGCGGGGCTGGCCTGGCACCGGCCTGCAGCGGCAGGTACCTGCCCTGCTGGCGCCAGCTTTCGGCACTGGCCTTGAACGGGGCAGCACTCCAGTGGCCGGCGTCTCCCGCAGCAATGTCATCGACCCAGCGTCCGAAGGCCTGCATGGCCTCTCCGGAGAGCCGCAGCACGTCGCTGGCCGCCGGCTTCTGCTCCAGGCGGCCTCACCGAATTCGGTGAGTGCCACCATGCGCGAACTGCCCTTGAGTGTGTGGAAGGCGCGCCGCAGCGCCGTCAGGTGCTCCAGCTCACCGGGGTCAAGCTGCAACTGGGCAATGGCCTCCAGGCCCTGGCCCACGACCTCCCGAGCCTCTTCCAGGAAGATGTCCTGCAGGTCATCTTCATCATCGGATGCCTGCGTCGCCGGAACCGCCGCCGGCACCTTGGCACCGGCCGATGGAGACTGGGACTGGGCCAGCTCCGCCAGCGCCTGGGCACCGGCCTGGACATCGGCACGAATCACGGCCTCCGCCGCGTCCTGGGCGGCCTTCGCCACGCCTGGCTGCTCGGCCAGCGTGGCCTGCGAGGCCAGATCACCCAGGCGCTGGCTCAGGTCGGCCAGGTCCGCACCCGCCTCCACCTCCTGGACCACGCGCTGGACGCCCTCGCCGATCGCCTGTGCCGCCTCGCGCGAAGGGTGCACCATGGGCACGGCGGACGGGCTGCGGCCCATCAGGGGTACCAGCTCGCCCCGTTCGTCGTCAAACTGGAACAGCTTCTTGGCCAGGGCAGGCTGGTAATTGAGCATGTCCACCATGAAACTCAAGGCGCTGAGGCTGTTGCCCAGCTGCTGGAACGTGCCCGCCGTTCTGGCCTTGTCCTCGTCGACCTCGGTGTCCAGAATCTGCTCGACGCTGGTGCGCATGCGGCCGACCGCCTGCACCGCCTGATCCAGACCGAGCACCGAAAGCACGCCGCGCATCTGCGAGAGCTGGCTGACGGCCTGGTGCAGTCCGCCCTTTTCACTCGGGTTGCGGAAGAACTGGTCCAGCGACTTCTCGGCCTCGCCAAGCGAGACCTTCAGTTCACCCACCACACTGCCCATGGTCTGCCGATCGCTGACGCGACGGTAAAGCTGCTCCATCCAGGGTTCCAGGGGCTGGGCCGGCTCACCAGACAGGACGGCCTCGAGCCGGGACGCGAGCGCCTGTGTGCGCTCGGTCATCTCCGGTGCCTGGGGATCGAAATCCTCGAAGGCCGCCTCCAGGAACAGGGTCGTGGTGGCCACCTCCATGGCCAGCTCCGGCCTCACCCCGCGCACATCGCGAGCGGCCTGGTCGGCCGACTTGACCAGGGCCTGGGCCAGTACCGTGCTGGCCGGGTGCAGCTTGAGCAGGGAGTCGCCCACCAGGCCGAAATGGTCGATCACCTGCCGGGCACGGCTTGCGTCGCCTCCGGAGAACAGCGACCAGGACTCCTTGGCCGACTGGATACGCTTGCGGGCCTGCGCCAGCACGGCCGGGTCGTAGCGTCCGAGGGTGGCCTTCTGGTAATCGACCGGCGGCGCCGCCTGCAGACCAAAGACCTCGCGCACCACCGGCAGGTGGACCGATTTCGCGGGTGCATAACCCTGCGCCTGTGCGCACATGAACAGCAGGTCGTGCAGCAGCGTCTCGGAAATCTGGGTCTGCCCCTGCGCCAGCGTGGCAAACTGCAGCAGCACACGGGAGGCCGCACGCTTGACGTACACGTCCAGCGGCAGCAAGCCCTGGGCCAGCGCTTCAAAATACGCCGCTGCGACACGCCAGAACGACTGGACCCGCGCCTCGCCAGCGCCGGCCGACAGGCCAGCACACAGCTTGGACAGCTGCTGCGCAGCAGCCGCACTCTGCGTCTTGACCACCAGCAGCACCAGGCGGTCGAACAGGGAACGCAGCGCCGGCTCGCAACGCAGCGGGTTCACCCCTTCAACCGCCGGCACCAGCAGACCGCGGTGTTCATGCGACCAGAGGTCGGCCGGGTGGATGCGCTCGGCCACCGCGATTTCCTGCACATCGCGGTACTGCGGGAAAAGCGCCACCGGCTGGACCGGACGACCGTTGAGCACCGTTTCCAGATACTCCACCAGCGCAAAGCCGGCCCGCTCGACCCGCTCTGCGGCGTCGGGTGTGCAGGTCAGCGGCTTCTGCACGAATCGATGCACCGCCGCTTCCATGGCGCGCACCACCTGGGCTGGCGCCGACAGCCCGACCATTTCAAGGGCTCCCACCGCCTGGTGCAGTTGCTGTCGGGCGATGCGCAACGAAGCCGGATCGACCGCCTCCAGATCGCTGTGGCGGGCCTGTTCGGTCTCGCGCACGAAACGCCGGATGGCCTTGTTGGCGCCGTCGAGCGACTTGCGAAGTTCGTCGAACACCCAGGCCAGCGGCCCCAGGTCACTGACAGGGTTTTCGCCGGAGACTACCGGGTCGCTGGTGGTGTCGGACAGCATGGCTTGTGGAGATCAGGCGATCTTGAACCGGGATACCGATTGACGCAGTTCCTCGGCCATGGCCGAGAGCTCACGCACCTGTTGCGCCGTGGAGCGCGTACCCTCGCCGGTCTGCTCGGTCACGGCAAAGATGTGCTGGATGTTGCCGGCCACTTCGTTGGCCGACTCGGCTTCACGAAGCGCCGAGGTCGAGATCTGCTCGATCAGCTCGGCCAGTCGGCGGGACACGCGGTCGATTTCGGACAGTGCGGTACCCGCGTTGTCCGACAGCTTGGCACCCTCGACCACACCCTGGGTGGAGCGCTCCATGGCGGCCACCGCGTCCTGCGTGTCGGTCTGAATGGCCTTCACCAGGGCCGCAATCTGGCGCGTGGCGTCGGCCGACCGTTCGGCCAGCCGCTGCACCTCTTCCGCCACCACCGAGAAGCCCCGACCGGCTTCACCGGCCGAGGCGGCCTGGATGGCGGCGTTCAGGGCCAGCACGTTGGTCTGTTCGGTGATGTCCGAAATCAGCTCGGTGATTTCACCGATCTCCTGCGACGACTCACCCAGGCGCTTGATGCGCTTGGAGGTCTCCTGGATCTGGTCCCGGATGGCGTTCATACCGCCGATGGCGTCCTGCACCGCCTGCAGACCCGACTCGGCGGCCTGCAGCGATGCACGGGCCACCGAAGCGGACTCCTGCGCCTGACCCGACACCTGGTTGATGCGTTGCGCCATGTCCAGCACCGACTGACCGGTCTCGCGGATCTCACGCAGCTGTTCGGTGGAGGCGGCCAGCAGTTCGGTCGATGTGCTTTCCACCGCCGATGTCGTCTGCGCCACGCGGGTCGCCGTGGCCTGCACGTTGCCCACCAGGGAGCGCAGCTCTTCCACCGTGTAGTTCACCGAGTCGGCAATGGCTCCGGTGATGTCCTCGGTCACCGTGGCTTCCTGCGTCAGGTCGCCTTCGGCCACGGTCTGCAGTTCGTTCATCAGCCGAAGAATGGCCGCCTGGTTGGCGTCGTTGACTCGCTTGGCTTCCTGCTCGAGTCCTTCGGCGGCACGCCGCTGGCTTTCCGCCACCATCTGACGCTGCCGGCTGTCCAGCAGCTGCACATAGGCCAGGCCCGCCGCACACAGCAGCGCGAACAGGGCGGTGATCAGCAGCAAAGCCACTTCGCCGGCACCCAGACCGGAGCGGGAAGACAGTTCGGACTGCAGCTTCTCGAGACCGATGCGCAAGGGCTCGCTGTCCGTCACGATGGAGGCCTGCGCCTCGCGGGCGGAGACCAGGCCCTGCAGGTTGCCCAGGATGGCGCCCGCCTCGGTCCGGGTCTGCTCGTACAAGGCCAGCAAGGCCTCCAGGTTCTCGCGGACCTGGGCATCGCGGGCGGCCGTCAGGCGCAGCTCCTGGCTGCCGTTGAGCAGGCCCTCGCCGATTTCCTTGAAGGTGTTCAGGTCCTTGCCCAGCAGGAACACGGCTTCAGGACTGACGCCTTCGAGGGTCAGGAACTCGTTGGCCGACTTGCCGATACGCTGGGTCAGCATCACGAGCTGACCGGCTGCTGCGATCTCGGCGGCCGGCGAGTTCTGCTGCAGCTTCAGCGAAGACACCGTTTCGGCAATCTCCAGCAGGTCGGAGGACTGGCGGTTGATGGTGCGCAGCGCGGTACCGACCTGGGTCAGCACCTGCTGCTGGGCCATGATGGCGGAGGCATTGCGCTCGGCCTCAGCGCCGGTCCGTAATCCACACCGAGGGGGGTCAGCGACATCTCCGGGTTGCCGTCGCGCAGACCGCGCGTGTTGCTGGCCAGCACCTGCGAACTCTCACGCACCTCGGCAAATGCCTCGGGCGCACCCACCAGCGCCTGGGAGACGCTCTTGGCAAGACGCTGCGACTGCATCAGTGCCTGGCCGCTGGCCGCCACCTGAAGACTGGTCTTTTCCGCCTGGTTGAGCACAAACACCGTGGCGGCACCCAGCAGAACGAGCGCACCGGCCAGCATCATGGCCAATGTGCGCTGGTGCTGTTCTGCCGGCTTCGTGCCCAGCAGTGGCAGTGTGATCACGCCGCCGACAAAGGGGGCGTTCTCGTCGCCCGCGGCGAGCCTGCTTTCGACAAAGTCCTCCGAATCGCCCGCCAGACGGGCCGCGGCCATGGCGGCCACGTCCTGATCGACGGCACCGGGCAGATCGGGTGCGCCACCGGCCTTCTTCTTCAACAGACCCGGAAATCGATCAAGCATGGCCATATGAAACCTTCCAACAAAAAACTCGATGACGGATACAGCCCCCTGCGGCTGCCAGGCCGCTCAGGCCGCGATCGCAAGAAACTCCGGATCGCCTGCCAGCGCCTGCAGATCGACCTCGTGCCAGGATCTGCCTTCACCGTCGGTGAGAACCCGGGTGACAAAAGAGGGCGTGCCGGCAGAGGGTTCATCCACGCGGACAAACCCGGCAGGCTGTCGCAGACCCAGCAGCCGGTCGATCAGCAGAACGGCATTGACCCCGAGCGCACCGTGCAGGCTCACCAGCCGGGACTCGGACGTGACCCGCTCGCCGGGTGAAACGCTGCGCGCGCCCCCCTGCACCAGTTGCGCAAGGTCGACGACCCCCTGGAGTCCGCCACGCAGGGCGGCAACACCCAGGTACCAGGGCTTGGTGTAGGGAACCGGGCGCACGCCGGTCCAGGAGAAGATTTCGCCCGATTGCACCAGCGGGAAAAGGTAACGTTGGCCGCCGGCTTCCACCGCCAGCCACGAAACGGTCACCGCCTCGGAGCGGGCGGCCGAGAGCCGCTGGGCAAGCCGTTCCTGGAGTTCCTTGAGTGACTGACGGTTGGCCATGCTCTGACTGTGGCGATCTGCCCGGGCGGATCAGCCCAGCGCCCGGATCTTGGAGATGAGCTCTTCCCCATTGACCGGCTTGGTCACGTAGTCACGCGCACCCTGGCGCATGCCCCACACGCGATCGGTCTCCTGATTTTTGCTGGTGCACATGATGATCGGAATGCTCGAATACTGGGGATCCCGCGTGATGGCGCGGGTCAACTGGAAGCCATTCTGACCGGGCATCACCACGTCCATCAGGATCAGATCGGGCTTTTCCTCCCCGAGGCGACGAAAGGCTTCATCCGCATTCTCGGCGGTCCGGACGGTGTAGCCGTTTTTACCCAAAAGATCGGTCAGAACCATCAGTTCGGTCTTGGAATCGTCGACGACAAGCACTTTCTGGATAGGCATCACACAGCTCCGGTGAGGTTGGCGCCAAACTGCTGCACGGCCTGCAGGAGCTGGTCTTTGGTGAAGGGTTTGGTGAGGTATTCCTGCGAGCCGACCATCCGC
Source organism: Hydrogenophaga sp. (assembly GCA_025458415.1). Taxonomy (GTDB): domain Bacteria; phylum Pseudomonadota; class Gammaproteobacteria; order Burkholderiales; family Burkholderiaceae_C; genus Hydrogenophaga. Next base: position 568 of record JALOSN010000191.1, on the reverse strand, counting down.
CCGCGCGCCTTGTCAAACACACCGTCCTTGGACGACAGCATGACCACCGGCAGGTTGGCAAAACGGGCATTTCGCTTGATGATGGCGCAGGTCTGGTAGCCGTCCAGACGCGGCATGAGGATGTCGCAGAACACCAGGTCAGGCTGGTAGTCGTTGATCTTGGCCAGGGCATCGAAGCCATCCTCTGCCAGCAGCACTTCGTGCCCGCCCTGCTTGAGAAAGATCTCCGCGCTGCGCCGGATGGTGTTGCTGTCGTCCACCACCAGAACCTTCAGCGATGCTGTCGTACTCACGTTGGGCTTGCTCCGAAAAGGGCGTCAGAAAAAGGGCGCACAAGCAACGGCCATGCCGTCAGATCTGCACCATCTCGAAGTCTTCCTTGCGGGCCCCGCACTCAGGGCAGGTCCAGTTCATCGGCACATCGGCCCAGGCCGTGCCCGGTGCAATGCCGTGGTCCGGAGCGCCGGCCGCCTCGTCATAGATCCAGCCGCAGATCAGACACATCCAAGTCTTGGGATCGCTCATGTTTATAGGGTTCATTGACATAGAATGCAATGATTGTATCGAG
>JALOSN010000190.1 GCA_025458415.1 Hydrogenophaga sp. | reverse complement strand
GAAGCCCGAAAAGGCGCCGGCCAACAGCCAGAACTGATCCCGTGCGAGCCACAGGAGCAGCCAGCCAAAACACGAGATCAACAAGCCATGGGCCAGCCCCGGGAGCGGATTGCGGCGCAAGTCGGCCCACCCCAGCCGTAGCCATCGAAGAGGAGCTTGCAGGTCGATGGCGGCGGTCATTCGAGGTTCGAAAGTGTCCGGTTGGGGTGTCATGAGCGGTCCTCTGTGAAGGCTCCGGGACCGGCCGCTGTTTATATCGCGGGCCTGGCCGCCACGGGTTGACGAATGTCAATGCCGACATGACATGGATCCGAAACGGCGTCCTTGCCGAACGGGGGACCGCCAAAGTCCAGGGCGATCAGGCGGCCGCTTCAACCAACTTTCGCGTGTATGCGTGGCTCGGGCGTTCAAGCACCTGGTCGCAGGGACCCTGTTCCAGCACCTCACCGTCCTTCATCACCACCACGTCGTGGGCCATGGCCCGGATCACATCGACATCATGGGTGATGAGCAAGTAGCTCAGTCGGCGTTCCCTTTGCAGTCTCTGCAGCAGGGACAGAACCTGCTTCTGGACGGTCACGTCCAGTGCACTGGTCGGCTCGTCAAGAACCAGCAAACTGGGGCCCACAATGAGCGCCCGCGCAATGGCCAGCCGCTGACGCTGGCCACCTGAGAACTCGTGGGGATAACGCTGCAGCCAGTCACCGGCCTGGGCAGGATCCTGTACGAGCCCCACATCGGCCAGTGCCCGTTCGATGCGCACTCGTCGCTCATGGGGCTTGAGCCCTGGCTGATGCACCAGCAGGCCCTCGCCCACAATCTGTTCCACCGTCATGCGGGGCGAAAGAGAGGAAAACGGGTCCTGAAAAACGACCTGGATACGCTGGCGCAGACTGCGCGACTGCCGGTCGCGGCGTGCCTCGTCCCAATCGGTTCCACAGACCTGCAGCCGGCCTTCAAAGGGCAACAGTCCGAGCGCAGCCAGGGCCAGCGTCGACTTGCCGGACCCGGACTCGCCGATCACGCCCAAGGTACGCCCCGCTTCGATGCGCAGATCTGCGCCTTTCACCGCCAGAAATCGACCCTTTCGGAACCAGCCCCGGAGGCCTGGCAAGGGCACGGGGTAGGCAACACGCAGAGCCTCACTGCGCAAGCACGGCTCAGGGTCGGGCGTTGGCATGGGGACAATCTGCCGCTCGGGACGGCTGGCCATGAGCATGCGCGTGTAGGCGTGGGCGGGTGCACGGAACACCTGGTCAACCTGACCCTGCTCCACCAGCTGGCCCCGCTCCATCACCGCCACCCGGTCGGCAAAGCGCCGCACCAGCGGCAGATCGTGGGTGATGAGCAGTACCGCCATCCCGTGCTGACGCTGCAGGTCCGACAACAGCTCCAGAATCTGCCCACGCAGGCTCACATCCAGAGCCGTGGTCGGCTCGTCGGCGAGCAACAGGCGGGGACGACTGGCCAGAGCCATGGCAATCATGGCACGCTGGCGCTGCCCCCCGCTGAGCTGGTGCGGGTAAGCGCCTGCCCTTCGACGGGGTTCGGGGATGCCGGTAGCGGCCAGCAGCTCGATGGCAGCCTCAGCGGCCTGACCACCGGTCAGCCCCTTCTTGAACTGCAGGACCTCGACAATCTGTTCGCCCACCGTGTAAAGCGGATTCAGTGCCGTCATCGGCTCCTGGAAGATGATGGCGATTTCGTCTCCACGCACCCCTCTGAGCTCCCGTTCGGACAGGGCCAGGAGGTCCCGCCCACCCATCATGGCCTGTCCGGCAACCTGCGCGCCCTGCACCAACCTGAGCAGCGACAGCGCGGAAACGGATTTGCCAGACCCGGACTCGCCCACCAGAGCCAGCTTCTCACCTTCACGCAGGTGAAAATCGATGCCGTGCACCACTTCGTGGCCCCCGAAGGCGACACGCAGACCACGGACCTCCAACAGATTCGGCCTGTTCATCGGTCCTGCTTCCTCGGATCGAGCGCGTCGCGCAAGGCGTCGCCCATGAAGGTCAGCAACAGCAGCGTGATGACCAGAACCGCAAAGGTGGACAGGGAGATCCACCAGGCGTCGATGTTGTTCTTGCCCTGGCTCAACAACTCGCCCAGGGATGGTGTGCCAGGCGGCACCCCCAGGCCGAGAAAGTCGAGCGACGTCAGGGCCAGGATGGCGGCACTCATCCGGAACGGCAGAAAGGTGACCACAGGGGTCATGCTGTTGGGCAACACATGGCGCCAGATGATCTGCCAGCTGCTCAGCCCCATGGCGCGTGCTGCCCGCACATAGTCCAGCTGCCGGTTGCGCAGGAACTCGGCACGCACGTAGTCTGACAACCCCATCCAGCCAAACAGGCTGAGCAGCACCAGCAACAACCCGACGCTGGGCGCAAACACCGCCGAAAAGATGATCAGCAGATAAAGCTCGGGCATGGAACCCCAGATCTCGATGAAGCGCTGGAACGCGAGGTCGGTCCGTCCTCCGAAGAAACCCTGGATGGCACCGGTCACGATGCCCAGCAGGACACCGATGGCGGTGAGTGCCAGTGCAAAAAGCACACTGACCCTGAAGCCGTAGATCAACTGTGCCAGCAGGTCTCGACCACGGTCGTCTGTGCCCAGCCAGTTCTCGCGGGAGGGACCCGAGGGATTGGGCTCCTTGGCGAAATAGTTCAGCGTCTTGGGGCCATAGGGGTTGGGCGCATAGATGCCCCAGTTGCCGCCTTGGGTGATGCGCTCGCGGATGAACGGATCCAGGTAGTCGGTGAGGGCGTCGAAATCGCCGCCAAAGGTGGTTTCGGGCAGGTCCTGCCAGATGGGGAAGTAGGTCTGTCCCTCGTAGCGGACCACCAGCGGGCGGTCATTCGACAGGAGCTCGGCGAACAGACTGGCCACCACCAGCGTGCAGAAGAGCACCAGGCTCCAGAAGCCCAAGCGGTTGCGCCGAAAACGCTGCCATGCACGCCTGGCAGGCGACGGTGAAGGCGCCCGGAGCGCAACCGCCGGAACGGCCGGTCCATCAGTCGAACTTGACACGGGGATCGACCCAGACATAACAGAGGTCCGAAATCAGTTTGGTCAGCAGACCGATCAGGGTGAACAGGAACAGGGTTCCCAGAACCACCGGGTAGTCACGCCGGATCACGCTCTCGTAGCTCAGCAAGCCCAGCCCGTCGAGCGAGAACAGCGTCTCGATCAGCAGCGAACCTGCGAAGAAGGCGCCAATGAACGCCGCCGGAAAGCCAGTCACGATGGGAATGAGCGCGTTGCGAAAAACGTGCTTCCACAGCACCTGGCGCTCGCTCAGGCCCTTGGCCCTGGCGGTCATGACGTACTGTTTCCGGATTTCTTCCAGAAAGGCGTTCTTGGTCAGCATGGTGGTCACTGCAAAGCTGCCCAGCACCATGGCGGTCACCGGCAGGGTGATGTGCCACAGGTAGTCCACGATGCGGGCGCCCCAGGACAGCTCTTCCCAGTTGGACGATGTCAGGCCGCGCAACGGGAACCATTGCAGCTGCCCGCCAAAGATCACCAGCAGGGCCACACCCAGCACAAACCCCGGAATCGCATATCCGACCAGGACGATCAGCGTGGTCACGAAATCGAATCGGCTGCCCGCCCTGACCGCCTTGGCCACACCCAGGGGCACCGCCACCAGGTAGCTGATGAAGAAGGTCCACAAGCCCAGGCTGATGGACACCGGCAGCTTCTCGATGATCAGCTCCGACACGGCCTTGTTCTGGAAAAAACTGGTGCCCAGGTCAAAACGGGCAAACTGGCCGATCATCTGGAAGAAGCGTTCGTGGGCCGGTTTGTCAAAGCCGTAAAGCGCCTTGATCTGCTCCAGGCGTTGAGGATCCACCCCTTGTGCGCCTCGGTAGACCGATCCACCTTCTGCTCCGCTTCCGTCGGCCGAGCGTGCCTCGGCCAGGTACTGCTCGACCGGACCTCCCGGAACGAACTGGATCACCACGAAGGTCAGCAACAGCACCCCGAACAGGGTCGGGGCAGCAATCGCTTGAGTATGTAGGACCACATGTCGGTACCCCGTGTCAGGGTTTGCTCCACCAGGTGAACATGGCCCACTCCTCGCCGGACGCATAGGGAGGCATGTTGTCGGTGCGTTGCAGGCGCCAAGTGTTGTACACCATCCGGTGGGTGGTGGCCGACCATTGGGGGATCAGGTAGTGGCCGTGGGAAATCACGCGGTCCAGGGCACGGCAGGCTGCCAGGAACGCGCCCTGCTCTTCGGCGGCCACCATGTTCGAGATCAGGGCGTCCGCCGCCGGGTTTCGCACACCGGCATAGTTGCCCGAATCCTCGGTGCCGGCCGCTTCACTGCCGAAAAGGTCGGCGTACTCGGCTCCAGGCGTGTGCGTCCCACCGAAAGCCAGAGAAATGATGTCAAAGTCGAAGCTGCGCAAGCGTTGCTGGTACAGGGCAAAGTCGACCGGGCGGAAGCGCAACCGGATGCCCAGCTTCTCCAGGTTGCGCGCCCAGGGCGTGACCACCCGTGCACCCACTTCATTGCTGTCCAGGTATTCCAGTTCCATCACCTGGCCCTGTGCGTTG
>JALOSN010000189.1 GCA_025458415.1 Hydrogenophaga sp. | reverse complement strand
CCAGGGTTGATTCGCAGCCAGACGCGGTGGCCCGGCGAGCGCTGGCCGAGCTGGTCCAGCATGTCGATCGAGCCGGCATTGACGGGGATGCCGTGCCGCACCACCTTCTCCAGCGTGGGGTGGTCGAACAGGTCGGCGGTGAACACGATGCCGGCGGCTCCGCAGGCCGCTGGAGCCGCGGTATGGCCGGCTGCCAGGGCGCGCTCGATTTCGCCCAGCGAGACCGCATCGACGACGACACCGGCGTCGCGCATCAGGCGCAACAGGTGCAGGTTCGCGTTGGCCTTCTGCGCGTAGCGAACGGTGTCGAACTGGCGCAGCTCGGCGATGCGTTGGCGGATGGTGGCGGCGTCATAGACCCACAGCGGCGTGCCGTGGGAGCGGGCCAGGTTGCTGAGTAGTTCGGGCTCGAAGGGGTTCATGGGATCGCATATTGCACCAGGCAGTGCATATTGCACAATGCCAATGTCGCCATATTCCATTCAAATTTGATATGAAGCTCACCCATCGGCACATCGATGTGTTCCGCGCCGTCATGCAGACCGGGCAGGTGACGCTGGCTGCCGAGCGGCTGCATACCTCGCAGCCCACCGTCAGCCGGGAACTGGCCCGGCTCGAACAGGTCACCGGCCTGCACCTGTTCGACCGTGTGCGCGGGCGCCTGCAGCCGACCGCCCGCGCCCTTGCCTTGCTGGAGGAAGTGGAGTTGTCCTATGTGGGGCTGGATCGGATCGCGGCCACCGCGGTCGGCCTGCGGTCATGGGCGCAGGGTCGTCTGCAGGTGGCCTGTCTACCGGCGCTGGCCCATGCCCTGCTGCCCCAGGCGCTGCAGCACCTGGCCGCGCAGGTGCCGGATGCTGCGGTCGGACTGACCCCGCTGGACTCGCCCCAGCTGGAAGCGGCCCTGTCCGACCAGCGATTCGATCTGGGCTTGAGCGAGCGCCTGGAGGCGCCGCCGGCCTGCAGCCTGGAGCACCTGATGGTGGCCGATGAAGTGGCGGTGCTGCCGGCCGGACACCGTCTGGCGGGGCGGGCGCGTCTCTGGGCGGGTGATTTCGAAGGTGAGAGTTTCATCAGCCTGGCCCCGGGTGACCCGTACCGCCAGCTGGTGGACGACTGGTTCGCGCAGGCGGGGGTCAGCCGGGTCTTGCGTCTGGAAACGGCCAGTGCGGTGTCGGTGTGCGCCCTGGTGGAGCAAGGCCTGGGCGTGGGGGTGGTCAACCCCCTGACGGCGCTGGCGGTGCGGGGACCGCGCTTGCTGGTCCGGCCGCTGGCGGTCAGCATCCCGTTCAGGGTGTCGCTGATGCGGCCTGCGTGGCGGGCCGAGCACCCGTTGCGTTCGCCGCTGGAAGCCGCTTTGCGACAGACGGCCCAGATGCTGCAGCAGGGCCTGCCGTGTTCTGTGGCCTGCATTGGCCCAACAAAAAACCCGCGCCGGCGTCCCGGGGCGGGTTCTTCAGGCAGTGCCAGGGCTCAGTAGAGCTTCTTGGGCAGCTGCATGCTGCGCACGCGCTTGTAGTGGCGCTTGACGGCGGCGGCCTTCTTGCGCTTGCGCTCTGCGGTGGGCTTTTCGTAGAACTCGCGGGCGCGCAGGTCGGTCAGCAGGCCGAGTTTCTCGATGGTGCGCTTGAAGCGGCGCAGGGCCACGTCGAAGGGCTCGTTGTCTTTAACGCGAATGGTGGTCATCAGCTAATGGTTTCCATGATGTGCATCCAGAGGATGACCGGGAAGATCGGGCCCGGCCTTCTTGTCTGCGGTGTTCCCCGTCTGAAACTAGTATTGGCCGACGGGGTTTTGCCAGCAAAGCCTCGGATTATAACGTTTTGTGTGGATATTGCCAGATGGCCGACCAGGAGGGTACTGTCACGGGCGCAGGTGACCCGTTCTCAGAGTGCCCTCGCGCAAGCGTAGGCGCTGGACCAGGCCCACTGGAAGTTGTAGCCGCCCAGCCAGCCGGTGACGTCGACCACCTCGCCTATGAAATACAGGCCGGGCTGCTTCGACTCCATCGTCTGCTGGGACAGGTCCCGCGTGTCCACGCCGCCCAGGGTGACCTCGGCCTTCTTGTAGCCCTCTGTGCCGGTGGGCACCAGTTCCCAGCGGGCCAGTCGTTCGGCCAGCCGGGCCAGGGCCTTGTCGCTGCATTCGGCCACCGGGCGCTGCCAGTCGCCGTCCTGTGCCACCCAGGCGTCGGCCAGGCGCGATGGCACCCATTGCGCCAGTTCGTTGGCCAGCAGCTTGCGTGAGCGCTGCTTGGCCTCGGCCAGCTTGGCGGGCAGGTCCACCTCGGGGGCCAGGTTGATGTGAACGGGTGTGCCGGGTTGCCAGTAGCTGGAGATCTGCAGCACCGCCGGGCCCGACAGGCCTCGGTGGGTGAACAGCAGGTCTTCGTGGAAAGCCGTTCGCGTCTTCCGTGTGCCCGTTGAGATCTCCACCGGCAGGGCCAGGCCGGACAGGCCGGCATAAGGCGCCCAGGCCGTCCCATCAAAGGTCAGCGGCACCAGGCCCGGGCGCGGCTCCACGGTGCGCAGTCCGAACTGCCGGGCGACGCGGTAACCGAAGTCGGTGGCGCCGATGGCCGGGATGGACAGTCCACCGGTGGCCAGCACCACCTTGCCCGTGCGTACCACGCCCTGTTCGGTGTCCAGCTCGTAGCCACCGTCACCAGCGACACGCACGGCCTTGACCCCGCAGGGTTGCCATCGCGTCACACCGCCCGCTGCGCACTCGGCCAGCAGCATGTCGATCAGGTCACCGGCCGAGCGGTCGCAGAACAGCTGACCCTTGTGCTTTTCGTGGAACGGGATACCGTGTTTCTGGACCAGGGCGATGAAGTCGCCCGGTGTGTAGCGTGAGAGCGCCGAACGGCAGAACTGCGGGTTCTCGCCGACAAAATGCCGGTGCGGCTGTCGCACGTCGATGTCGCGGTTGGTGAAGTTGGCCCGGCCGCCGCCCGAGATGCGTACCTTCTCGGCCACTTTGGCACTGTGGTCGAGCACCAGTACCTTCAGACCGCGCTGGCCGGCAATGCCGGCGCAGAACAGTCCGGCCGCGCCAGCGCCGATGACGGCGACGTCGAAGTCAGTCACAGCTCAGCCTTTCCAGACAAATGGAAACGTGAACTGCTTCCAGAAGCCCTCGGGTACGTAATCGCCCAGCACGCCGTAGCGCTCGGGCCAGGCCTTGTCGCTCTTTACGGCGGTCCCGAACAGGTGGTCCAGAAAGGCGAAGTGGGCCGCGTAGTTGCGGTCCAGCGCCTCCGGGTCCCGGCTGTGGTGCCAGTGGTGGAAGTTGGGTGTGACGATGAGGTAACGCAAGGGTCCCAGTCGCACGCTCACGTTGGCGTGGTTGAACACCGCCTGGAAGCCGACGATGATGATGTAGGCATCGATCACCTCCTTGCTGAAGCCCAGAGCGAAGATGGGCCCCAGGACCAGTGTTCGGGTGATCAGGACCTCCAGGATGTGCTGGCGCGAGCCGGCCATCCAGTCCATGTGCCGGACACTGTGGTGCACCGCGTGCAATCGCCACAGCAGAGGCACCTCGTGGTAGGCGCGGTGGGTCCCGTACTGCGCCAGGTCCGCCACCAGAATGATCAGTGGCAGAGCGATCCAGAAGGGCAGGCCACCGACCCAGCCGCGGATGCCGTCATGGGCCGCCCAGCCGAACAGCTGGTGCACCAGCAGGTTGGTGGCCAGCAGCATGAAGCCGATCAGCATGTGGTTGACGATGAAGTGCTGCAAGTCGGTCTGCCACTCGGGCCGGAACACCGGCTGGTCCTTGCGCAGCGCAAAAAGCTTCTCGATGAAGATGAAGATCAGCGCCGAGCCCAGCAGGTCGAGAATGAACCAGTCCAGACCGATGTAGGGCGTGTGGTCCGGAAAACTCGGGTTGACCTCGACCTGGTGCCCGCCCAGCAATGCCGACAGCAGCACCAGCGCAAACGCGGCGCCAGCCAGCCATGGCGCTCGCCGGAACACCAGGTTGACCAGGCTCAGTGCACCGGCCAGGACCAGGGACCAGAACAGCAGTTGACGCATCAGGCCAACGTCGTAGCTGCGGCGCAGCTCGGGGGTGGTCAGGTATTGTGGAAAGTGGAAGGCCATGACCCCCAGA
>JALOSN010000188.1 GCA_025458415.1 Hydrogenophaga sp. | reverse complement strand
CATCCGCAATGTGGTGCCCGGCCCGATGCTGCAGTCACGCTGGGCCTCGGCGCAGGGCGTCACGCTGTTCTCGGCCACGCTGGCGCCGATGGACTATGTGGCTGACCTGCTGGAGCTGCCCGATGGCACGCTTCGGCTGGACGTGCCTTCGCCTTTCGACCCGGCGCAACTGGTGGTGCGCATGGCCCCGCATATCTCGACCCGGTACACCGACCGCCTGAACTCGCTTGACGCCCTGGTGCAGGTGCTGGCCTCGCAGTACCGCAGCGAGCCGGGCAACTACCTGGCTTTCTTCAGCAGCTTCGACTACCTGCAGCAAGCCCTGGACCGGCTCCGGCAGCGGGCACCGGACATTCCTGTCTGGAGCCAGTCACGCGGCATGGCCGAAGTCGAGCGTGAGGCGTTTCTGCAGCGCTTCGCCGAGGATGGCCGCGGCATCGGTTTTGCGGTGCTGGGAGGGGCCTTCGGCGAAGGCATCGACCTGCCCGGGCGGCGCCTGATCGGTGCCTTCATCGCCAGCCTGGGCCTGCCGCAGGTGAATCCGGTGAACGAGCAGATGCGCACGCGGCTGCAGGCACGCTTCGGTCGGGGCTACGACTACGCCTACCTGTTTCCCGGTCTGCAGAAAGTGGTGCAGGCGGCCGGGCGCGTGATCAGGAGTGAACAGGACCATGGCACGGTCTGGTTGCTGGACGACCGCTATGCGCGCGCCGAGGTGCGACGGCACCTGCCGGGCCACTGGACCATCGAGACCGGCCTGCCACCCTAGCTGTCGGCCACGACAGCGCAGTCGGTCAATCGCCTCCCCGACCGCGGCCCCTGCCCCGTCCGCGACCGCGACCACGCCCCGAATCGCCGCTGGCACCGGACCCTCCGGAAGCGCCCGAATCGCCGCCGCCGCTGCTGCCGCTGCCACTGCTGCCGCCATCACTGTCACCCCCGCGGCCGCGGCCTCGGCCGCGCCCCTTGCCGCCGTCATCCTCACGCTGCAGAGCGCTGCGGCCAGCCGCATCGTCCGATGACGAGACCTCGCCAGCCGGCGCCCGGTGACCCGGACCGGCTGCCCGGGTTTGGCACTGCCGCGGCTCAGTCCGGTCCAGCGCGTTTGCGCATCCAGACGGACCTCGGCATAACCCACCCCCAGACTGGCCTCGTCCAAGCGCTGGACATAGCCTTCCAGGAACACACGTTCCGATCCCCTGAGCACGTTCTGGGATGGTTCACCAGTGATCCGGCGCACCACCATCCGCTGGCCATCCCATTGCCCGACCACCCGCACTTCGACGTCGGCCAGTGCGGGTGACAGCTCCAGACCCTCCGGAGCGCGCAAGCCGATGTCACCCACCCGCCAGCCGCCTTGCCCGTCCATCCGCAGCGAGCCCGTCACCTCGGCGTCGACCGCCGTGATCCGTTGTACCGACGAGGCACGCACTTCTCCATCGGCCATCCGGTGTCCGCCCAGCCGCACCCAGTTGCCTACCACCAGGCCGGTCAATGCATCCGGGTCCAGCGCCACGGCCTGCTGACCCATGACCCAGACCAGCCCGCGCGCCGCGTCGACCGCCGTGACCGGCCCGACCACCGCGTCCTTGACGATCGCCGACACCGCCGAGAGCCGGCCGTTGTCCGAACTGGCATGCACCACCACCACCTGGCCCACCGACAGGTCACCGGGCGCAATGGGTTGCCCGCCGCGCTGCAGGTTCGTTGTGGTGTCGACATCGACCTTCAGGCCGTTGACGCAGATGCTGGAGAAGCCGGTGACCACACCCACAATGCCGGTGCCTCCCAATCCCGGTGCCTGCGCGACGGCACCGGTGCCGCCGATGCCGCCAGGCTCTCCTTGTGCCTGTCGGGCTGGTGGGCGCGCCGGTTGCCTGTCCAGGCCGGTGCCTCCGATACCGCCAGGGTCCCGGGCCGCCATGTGACCGGTCCCGCCCAGACCCGGCGCCTGCAGGTAGGGATTCACGGGCAAGGGGCTGGCACAGACCGGCAGGGGTGGTGCTGACGGGTCATCGACCCGCCCCCTGTCCAGTGACCCGCAGGCAGCGAGCCCCAGCAGGGGCACCAGCGCCAGGGCCCGGCGCCGCCAGGTGCTGGCCAGGACGCCCGTCATGGAGCGGACCCGTCGTTGCCACCCTTCTCGCGGCGGGCGTGCGGCGTCTGCGTAGGTTCCTGATCGGGGTCAGGCGCCTGAAAGAAGTACACGCCGAAGGTGAATCGCCGCTGCTCCCCGCCGGCTGGCGAGCCCCCGGCGGTCTGCCTCAGTGCGTCCGAAGCCGCCTGATTGACCGCCACCAGCGACTTCATGGCCCACTCACCCGCCATGGCCTGCAGCCGCTCGACATCGGCCACACCCAGCTGCCCGTAGTGAACACTGCGATCCAGGAAGGGCGATCCTCCATCCACCAGGTTGTGCACGGCAGCAGCGGCATGGTCGTGCAACTGATGCGAAAAATAGAACAGCTTTTCCTCGCTGCCGGCCGCGGGCACAAAGGCCTGGGCATTCAGGTGCACCACATCGTTGTCGTCCAGCCGAACCAGGCCGAGGTGCAGCCACTCGTCGAGCAGGACACGGGAGCGGATGTCCTTGTTGACCTGCGTGACCAGGGCTTCAAACGACAACGGACCGCCTTCGCGTTCCAGGCGCGCCAGTGGCAGGGGCGCCCCCGAAGCCGACCTGTAGCGGGGATCACCGAGCCAGAGACCCACCACCTGGGCGCCCAGCGGCACCACATCGGGGGCCTCCGGGCTGACGTCCCCGGTCTTGCGAAGGCGCGCCACGTCCTTTCTGTGCACACCCGTGATCAGGGTGACACGGCTGTCGGTTGGCGGCCCTTCGCCCAGCCGGAAATCGCGATCGGCCACCTCGACGTACAGGCTCTTGAGCAGTTCGGACAGGAACGGATAGGTGATGCCTTTGGCGACGAGAAAGCGGACCAGCGGCAGCAGGACCCGGCGCACCGCCCGCACCACCGCCGGCGACGGGCCGCCCACGGGCGACTCCGCCGGGCTTGGCGCGGGAGAGGGTGGGGAATCGGGTCGTTGATTCACGGGGGGTCCGGTTAACAGCCGGTTGCACAAATTCTAACGCAATGCGTGGGAAACCGTCCCACATCTATTGACGTGGGAAATTTTCCCACGTTTCCTGGCCGCCGCCGTTGCGGCCCTTGCCCTGATCACTGCCACCGGACTCGCCCAGGCCAAGAACGGCGATGGCGACGGAGGAAAAGGCCGCGGTGGCTCCTCGGCGTCCAGCAGCTCCGGTCACGGCGACAGTGGCAAAGGGCGCGGTCGGGGCCGCGGCCGCGGTGGCGACGATGGCGGCAGCCAGTCGTCATCCGCTGGCAGCAGCTCCGGCGCTTCGTCTTCCTCCTCCTCAAGTGACGGCGGCCGAAGCCGGGGTCGCGGGCGGGGCGGCGACGATGGCGGCGGTTCGTCCGGCAGTTCTTCATCGTCCGGCAGCTCGTCCTCGAGCAGCTCCAGCTCGTCCTCCTCCGGCAGCTCGGACGGCGGTCGCCGCGGCCGTGGTGCGGATGACGGCCCCACGCACCATGCCGACGGTCATGTCAGCGGTCGTGATCGCAACCGCTCCGTCAGCGAAGGCACGATGAACTGAACGAGGCGACCACGCCGGTGCCCCGCTTCACTGTGCGGCAGCTCAGTCGTCGTCGCCCAGCTCCGACGTCCATCCCATGGCCTTCGCCCGTGCCACCGCTTCGGCGTGGATGCGCGCGTGGCGTTCGGCCAGTTCGGGTGGCAGCCGGCTGGGCAACTGGCCGTAGGGTCCCCAAGCCTGGTGCACCGCTTCGAACAGGTTCTGCAGGTCGCCGGCACTTCTGCCCGCACAACCGTCACCTTCGGGCAGCAGCCCGAACACCCAGGCGTCGCGGATGATGCGCCCCGTCAGGGTCATGCCGTGGCCCTCCGCCTCGTTCAGGCCGGCGTAGCGCTGCCCCTGTCTGTGGATCATGCTCACGAAGTCACCTCGTCTGAAAAAGACCGACCGGCCCTCCACGTATCCAGGCTCAGGGTCACGGCCTCGAGCAAGGCCTGCACCCGTGCCGGAGGTTCCCAGGCCGTGGCGGGCGCGAACACCAGCAGGCCGGTCTTTCGCCATTCCACGTACAGGGGGCCGCTGGACCGCACCAGGGCCAGCCCGAAGGCCTGGAAGCCCGGGTCGGGCTCGCCGCCCTGAACATACAGGCGGTGACCTTCGATGTCCACTGGAACTTCGATCAGGTCGACCAGATAGCGCTCCAGGTAGTGCCCTGGCGACAGCACGTGTACGTCCGGGCACAGCAGCTCGCCAGGCAGGTCGACAAAGATCAGGGTGTGCCGGTGGGCGACGTGGTAGTCGGGTGCCGAGGTGTGGCTGTAGTCGAGCACACGCACGTTCCATGCCCTGATCTTGCCCTTGAGCAGATTGCGCTCTTCGCGCTGGTCGCCGCGGCGCAGGTAGATGAAGTCGTCCCGGTTGACCGTGGCACGCACGGCGGCGTCGAACTGCAGCTGCAAGGCATCGGCCACCGGGGCCAGCCGCCGCGCCCGTTCATCCAGGGCGACAGCGCGCATTTTGGCGCCCGGCTCCTGCAGGCGCGTGGCCAGCGGATGCGGCGCAAACGACTGAAACTGGTCCAGCCCTTCAAGGGTCAGACTTCTGCCCTGCCCCGCCATGTCTTCCTCGGTGTGCTGCAGAAACTCCATGGCGGAGTGGTCGATGAGTTTGGCCGACTCGGTGAAGCGCAACACCACCGGTGACCCGTGGGGGACGCGCGCGAGCGACTCCTCCATGGGCAGGGTGTTGAAGCCGACCAGCGAACCCACCGTGAACACATGCCGCTCGGGTGCCTGGCCCTCGGCCGGCTCGGTGCGGTGCTTGATGACCGGGCTGCGAAACAGGCCGGCCAGGGTCTGGCGGTGCACCTGCCAGGCATCCTTGAACGTGAAGCGGCCGGTGATGATCCAGCGCACCGAAGGCACCTGCAGGTACAGCAGCAGCGCCAGCTCGACCGCGATGCCGATGAACATGCCTTTGAGCAGATCGGTCAGCAGAATGGCCAGCACGGTGGCGGTGAAGACGAGCAAGCGGTCCCGGCCGATGGCCGCCATGCGGCGGAAGATGGCCGGCTCGCACAGACGCCACCCGATGTAGATGAGGATCGCCGCGATGGCCGCCAGCGGAATCCGCATCAGCAGCGCGGGCAGCAGCAGGGCAAACACCAGCAGGAACAGGCCGCTGTAGAGATTGGACCAGAGGGTACGCGCGCCGGCATCGATGTTGGCACGGCTGGGAACGGCATTGGGGATGACCGTCAGGCCCCCGAGCATGCCCGAGGTGAAGTTGCACACGCCCATGGCGCGCAGCGTCTTGTTGGCATCCGACTGACGCCGCCAGGGATCGATCTTGTCCACCGCCTTGACACTGGCCACCGACTCGACGCCGTCGATCATGGTGAAGGTCATCACCACCACCAGCATGCCCAGCCAGATATCCGGGCTGTCCAGCAGGCCGCTGAAGTCGGGCATCACGAACCCGTCCAGGAAACGCTCGGGCATGGAAATGCGCAGTGACGGTGAAAGCGCCACCAACCACCCGATCACGCCCCCCAGGACCGAAACCACGATGGCCGGTGGGACCCAGCGCACCCAGCGGCCCGGCAGGTGCCGAAACAGGAACATCAGGGCCAGGCCACCGAGACCGATTGCGGCCGGCACCAGTTGTGCCTGGGCCAGCTGATCCGGCAGCAGACCCAGGCCCTCCAGCACCGACTTGGCTGGCACCGACGGGGCACCGAACAGGGCCGGGATCTGCCGCACGATGATCATGATGCCAATGGCCGCCAGCATGGCCTCGACCACGGTCACCGGCAGCAGGCTCGCGTAGCGCCCCGCCTTGATCGCGGCCAGACCCAGCTGCAGAATCCCGGTGAGCACCACCGCCACCAGGACCAGCGGGTACCCCACGGCCAGATCGCCATGGCCCAGGGTCAGCATGCCCCACAGCAGCACGGGTGCCAGAGCCGCCGCCGGGCCGCTGACGGTGACGTGCGAGCCCCCCAGCAAGGGGTAGAGCAGGCCGGCAACGATGGCCGAGATCAGCCCGGCCACGGCCGGTGCGCCGGACGCCAGCGCCACCCCAAGCGAGAACGGCGTCCACAACAGGGCCACCTGAAGGCCGGCCAGCGCGTCGTGGCGCCAGTGCCTGAGACCTGCCCAGCCACTCTGCGGCACTGCACTTTCGGAAACGGGGGAATGTGCCATGGTGCAAATACCTTCAGGACGTCCACTGTCTCAGGTAGGTCTGCACCAGCTCACGCACCTCGCTGGCCTTGACCACCAGACCCAGATCGATCATTTCGGACCCGATGCCCGTCTGTGTCTGCGACGCGGGTACCGGCACAGGCACCAGGCGCTGCGCTTCTTCACGGTAGAACACGGCGGCCACCACACCGGCAAACCACAAGGAGCGCCCGCCCTGCGGCGCCGCCCTGGCAATGAAGACCGGACTGCCGCTGGAGCCGGGGTAGACCGCGGCATCGATCAGGAACTCGCGCCGGCCCTCGAAGTCCAGACCGGGCGGTGTGGCGGTGATGCCCCGCCGCAGGATGGGCGTGCCGTTGACCTGATCCCAGACCCCACTCGGATAGCCCACAAACAGCACATCTTCCAGCGCATCCAGCCAGCGGCCATCGGCTTCGGCCAGCGCATCCTGCGAGTCGATGGCCTGCCAGTACAGGTTCACCTGCTGCGCCTGTGCGGCGTCGACCAGGGGTTGCAGCGGCATGATGGCCAGATCGACCGCCGTGTCGGGATGGGTCATCCACGCATCGGGAAAGTCCTCGATGCGCAACTCGAACCGGCTGCCGAGGACCGGCTGGCCCTCGCGGGCGATGGTGAACACCAGAGCCCCGCTGGCCACGCCTTCGACCAGGTGCCGGTTGGTGACCACAAAAAGGGATCGCCCACGGGCATGGGTGTGTGCCAGCACGAAAGCGGTGCCGGTGCCCGATGACCCGTCCTGCAGCACCGTGTCCACCCGCAGGGTGTGAAACAGCAGCCGCTTGAACGCGGTGTCGACCGGCCAAGCCTTCA
This sequence comes from Hydrogenophaga sp., assembly GCA_025458415.1. GTDB lineage: Bacteria > Pseudomonadota > Gammaproteobacteria > Burkholderiales > Burkholderiaceae_C > Hydrogenophaga. Next base: position 186 of record JALOSN010000188.1, on the reverse strand, counting down.
TGGCGTGCCCGTACCGGCCACACAGCGGGCATTGATCTGCTGGACAGCCCGGTGCGCAGCATGCTGGGCGGCAACGGCCTCGGCCTCGCTGCCCATCATGGTGAGCCGGCCGAAGCTGCCGAACGGCTTGACGTCGACCAGGGTGACGTTGGCTGCCTTCTCCGCTTCGTTGGCCGCGTAGATCAC
>JALOSN010000187.1 GCA_025458415.1 Hydrogenophaga sp. | reverse complement strand
AGGCTGCCCCAGAGCGAGACGTTGTCGGGCACGGTGGCCGGCCAGCCGACGGCGCCGAACAGCAGCGCGTCCATGCCTTGGAGCTGCTGCTTCCAGTCGGCGGGCATCATCTCGCCGTGCGCCAGGTAGTGGTCACAGCTGGCCCAGTCGATCGGGGTCAGGTCCAGCGGGATATCGAAGCGGATGGCGGCGGCCTGCAGCACGCGCAGGCCCTCGGGCATGACTTCCTTGCCAATGCCGTCGCCGGGTATGACCGCGATGCGGTGGGTCTTGTTCATGGATTCACGTATCGTTGACAAAGGGTGGGGTCCATGGACACCGATGACCTGCGCGTTTTTGCTGCCGTGGTGCGGCGTGGCAGTTTTGCCCTGGCGGCGCAGCACCTGGGGCTCTCGCGCGCCGGTGTGAGCAAGCGCGTCCGCGTGCTGGAGGCCCGGCTGGGCAGCCCCCTGCTGCACCGGACGACCCGGCATGTGGCCTTGACGGAGGAGGGCGAGCGGGTCTTCGAGTGGGCGCAACGCATCATCGACGACGTCGAGCAACTGGTTCAGGAGGTCAAGGGCACGCACAGCCAGCCACACGGCAGTCTTCGGGTCAGCAGCAGTTTCGGTCTGGGCCAGCAGTGGCTGGCACCCGCCATCGCTGCGCTGACCACCACCTACCCTCGCTTGCAGGTGCGCCTTGAGCTGATGGACCGTCTGGTGGACGTGGCGTCGGAAGACATTGATCTGGATGTCCGTGTGGGCGACGACATCGCGCCGCACCTGATTGCGCGCCGGCTGCTGGCCAACCACCGGGTTCTGTGCGCGTCGCCCGACTACCTCGCGCGGCGCGGCCATCCGGGCCATCCGGACGAACTCAAGGGCCACGACTGCCTGGTGATCAAGGAGCGTGACCACCCATTCGGCGTCTGGCGGCTGCAGCACCAGGGGCGACCACACACGGTCAAGGTGTCAGGACCGCTGTCGAGCAACCATGGCGATGTGGTGCTGCACTGGGCCTTGCAGGGCCGAGGCATTGTGCTCAGATCGATGTGGCAGGTGCAACCGCTGCTGGCGCAGGGTCGGCTGATCCAGGTGCTGCCGGGGGTGACACAGCCCGCCAGCATCTGGGCGGTCTACCCGGTGCGGCTGGACCGGTCCGCCAAACTGCGCGCCGTTGTCGAATTCCTGGAAGCCTGGTTCGCTTCCCCCGCCTTGCGAGGCGCGCAGGGTGTGGTACCACCAACAGGAATCGAAAAATGGTCTGCAGGCCGCATTCGTGCTGTATTCTCGGCAAGGTGATTTTGAAAGTACCGTCAAAAGTACCATCAGTATTTCAGCTGCCGCCGGACCTGTGATTCGGGCCTTCAGCGGTGGCCCAGATCCTGAAAAACATCGCGCCTCCGCGCGATGACAGCGGCCACATTGCAACTCATGCCGAGACGCTTTCCAGATACGGCCGCATCACATTGGCCACGCGGTTGACCGAGGCGTAGTGCCACAGCGCATCCATGGTCAGCTTGCGCTGCGCCCAGCCATCACGCAGCGCCTCTAGCGCCACGTCCAGGCCGATCTTGTTGCGGAACTTGAAGCAGTCGGCCACTGTCTTGTTGGCGTTGAACACCGGGACCTGAACTCCATCGATGTCGATGGGTTCAACACCTTCGGAAAGAGCCGGTCCCGACATGCGCACCACACGCAGCGCCGGCTGGTCCAGTCGGGGAGTGGGTGTGTGGGGAGGGATCGCCAGCCAGACCTCGAACGGCGCCTGGGTGCCGATGCCATGCACGCGCAGCGCCGACAGCAGGCACACGACACCACGCTGCGCCCGCAGGGTCACTTCGGCGAGGGACCGATGTTCACTGAGTGCTCGCCCCGGCAGGCTGTAGACGCCCCGTGCCACACGTTCCAGCTTGCCTGCTGCGACCAGCCGGCTGAGCACCACGGTCGGCAGCACCTGCGCGGTCAGGTCGCGTGAGCGCAGAAGAGGCTGGCGCTCGGCGAGTGCGAGCACGGCGGATTCCATCGTTGAGTTTTTGCCATGAATCATGCATGCAGGTTGTTGTAAAAGCTAGTTATTTGTCAACAAGTAACTAGACAAAGTAACAAACCCGGGGATTCGATCCAGTGTCCCGGTTCAGCACCTGTGCAGTGGCGATTCAATCCCAATTCAGTTTGTGCACGGGCGGTTCACTGGTGGTTCAGCTTGTTCAGTCGTCGTGTTATTGGGTCGACGGTATCGAGGGATTGGTGTGATCTTAGATGCTTCAACGGCCCAGGTTCGCGCTGGATTTAGACCCGAATCCAGCACGTCAAGGTGCTCGATCCAGGGTGAGACTGTCTGCATGGATGAGTGCAGAGATAGGCGGCCCGCCGCCGTTTTCACAAACGACTCGCTTCGCTCTCGTTTGACCTTTGGGGGACCCATGAACACCCGCAACCCTGACTTCATCACAGTCGATCTGCGCGGCCTCAAGGCCGCGCTGGTGAGCTGTGCTCAGGTCCGCCGGGAAAGCGTGTCGGTGCTGGTTCGTCGGGCTGTGGCCCGCGAACTCGGACAGTCCGAGTCCGCTCCTCAGTTGGTCGTCGATACCGGGGGTCTTGGCGCGTCGCACGTGCCCCGGGTCAAGTTGTCAATCAGATTGACAACCCCCGAGGCCAAGCGGCTGGCTGTCGGTGCGCACACCGCACAGATGTCGCGTGATGCCTACCTGGCGGGTTTGATCACGGGTGTTCCAGCCTTGACCACAGGTGCCAGCCGCACCGCGGAGATCGTTGAAATCATCAAGTCCAACGCGAAGCTCTCCAGCCTCAGCCGGAACATTCACACCCTCTCGCGTCTGCTGGCTCAGGGAAAGCTGCAACAGGCACGGGTCCACCGCGATCTGCTCGACACGCTGGACGGAGATGTCCGGCGTCACCTCGCCCAGGCGGCGGCCCTGATGGCCGATCTGTGCCCGCGTGGGTCATCCACCGAGACCATTCCCCGGTCCAGCCGGTGACGTCAAGGAGAACGCCATGAGCCAACCGCCAGACATCGATGGGGTACTCGTCCAGTGGGGCGATCGCCTGTTCTACCCGGGCAACCGGGTGGTCAAGGCCAGGCCGCAGCCCAGGCTGGGTGATGCAGGCATGCACCAGCGCGCGGACGCCATCCGCAAGCGCATCGAATCCACCGTGGTGAAGCGGGCGCCGCAGGTCATGGTCAAGGTCACCGGAGGAGGGCGGGGCATGCTGGCCATTGCGGCCCACTTCCGGTACATCAGCAAGAACGGCCGTCTCGGCATGGAGAACGAACAGGGCGAAGTCCTGCAAGGACGGTCCGCTGTCCACGAGCTGAGCGACGAGTGGCGCTATGGCGGCAGCCTGATCGCAGACGAAGGACAGCGGCGCGAGGCGTTCAACATCATGCTGTCCATGCCACGCGGCACGGACCCGCGGATCGTCCAGCGGGCGGCGAGCGAGTTTGCAAAGACCGAGCTGGCCAACCACAAGTACGTGATGGTGCTGCACGACCACCAGGCGAACCCGCACGTCCACCTCAGCGTGCGGGCAGAGTCGATCTACGGAAAACGACTCAACCCGCGCAAGGCCGATCTGCAAAGGTGGCGCGAGACCTTTGCCGAGAAACTGCGTGGCTATGGGGTAGAGGCCGAAGCCACCCGGCAGGCCACCCGGTTTCAGACCAGGAACCCGGAACATCTCTGGCGGCTGAAGGCCAGGGAGGACGGGCGGCTGAGGAAAGCCAGACCTGAGGACAAGAGCAGCCCGAAATCGCGGACCACCCGGACTGAGGCGCTGCGTGCCTGGTTGCACATCGGCCAGGCTCTGGCCAAGTCGCCGGATGCCCGAGACGTGAAGCTGGCCGGATCGATCGCATTGTTCCTGCAGGGATCATCCCTTCCGGTCGGGCTGTCCAGGCTTCCGCAAGACCGCACACAACCGACGCGAATGGGGGCGGTTGTAGATCATGAGGTCAGGCGATGACGGGAGGCTCAGTGCTTGGCCGGTGCGGTGGCTTTTGTCGCAGCGTCAAAGCCTCCCTTGGCCTTCCACTCTTCCATGCCACCTTGCAGGACGCGCACGTTCTCCCAGCCGGCTACGCGCAGCGCAAAGCCAGCCTGGGCCGAGAGCGAGCCAGTGTTGCAGTAGATCAGCACGGGTTTGTTCTTCGGGATGCTGTCTCGCTTCGCCAAGATCTGGCGCCAGTCCATGTTGATCGCGCCGGGGATGTGGCCCTTGGCGAACTGGCCGGCATCGCGCGCATCGATCACCACCATCTTCGGCCACTCGTCCTTGGGGATCTGCTCGGCAAAGATGACACCGCCGCCGTAGTCGACGAACTCCAAGTACCCCGCCATCTCGTCGATGGCGGGGTACTTGTTGTCAGCGTGTGCGGCGGGTGCCAGCAGAAGGCTGGCGGTGGTGGCGG
>JALOSN010000186.1 GCA_025458415.1 Hydrogenophaga sp. | reverse complement strand
GCTCACCTCGGACAGCCGGAGTTCGGCAACGCTCAGCCGCGCCTGCAGCTCGACCACCTGGGCCTCGGCTTCACCCGCCCGCGTCCTGGCCTGCGCGGCGTCCATGGCCGTTTCCTGGCTTCGCCGGGCCAGCTCCTGCTGCACCTGGCCCAGTCGTTGCCAAAGCATGCCGGCCACTGTCAGTGCCAGCACGGACAGACCAACGCCCAGCCAAAGCCATCCGGAACCTCGGGGCCCGGAAGCGGTTTCCCGGGATGCGGCATCGGGCGCAGGTGATGCCGCACGGACGGCGCTATCGGTGGGCGAACTGGGGTCGGCGGAACTCATGGCGGTATTCGGTCCGATTCTAGAGCCGCCAGCACATCCTGCAGGGCGGGTCGACTGACATGCACCGGTCCGAAGCCCGCCTCCCGTGCGGCGGCGGCGATGCGGGGATGCGTGGCCAGGGCCGGGGTTCCGGCGCCATCGAACCCGGCCCAGGCCTGGTGCAGGTTGCCGACGGCCTCTGAACTGCTGAAAAGCCACAGGTGCCCCACCCCGAGGCACGTCTTGGCCAATGCACGGTTCGCTTCATCCCATCGGGGCGGGCGTCGCTCGTAGGCCGCACAGGCCTCCACCACCGCCCCACGCTCTCGGCACTGGCGGATCAGCCAGTCACGCCCCTGGCCCGCCAGATCGCCTGCCACCGTCACGGACTGTCCGGGGGAGCTGCCTCGCACGATCAGCAGGCGTCGCCCCGGCGCCACCTGGTGCTGTACCCGGGGCCAGAGGTGCTCGGAGTCGAACTGGGCCGCATCCGCCGGCGGTGCGTCGACGCGATCGGCCGGCAAACCCAGCCGTTTCAGGCATCTGAGCAGCTCGCGCGCCGTGCCCGGGCCCGGTGCCCAGAAACGCGTGCCTGAGGACAACGCAGCCCCCGATGCGATCACGCCGTCGAAAAAATGGCGCACGGCGGCGGTGCTGACAAACATCAGCGCATCGAAGCCTGGCCAGTCCTGGCGCGCCTGCCTGAGGGCTGCCATCGCGTCGGGTGACGAAGGCTCGCCAATCTCGATCAGGGGCAAGCCCTGCACCGGCCAGCCCCTCTCCCTGAAGGCAGCCAGCCAGCTGACAGCGTCCTCGCGCGGGCGGGTCACCACCAGGATCGGCTTGCCGCCGTAGCCCTGCGGCGGCCCGGCCAGCGCCACCACAGTGTCAGTCCCCTGGCGCACGGGCCACCGCGCCCGCCGACTTCAGATCGGCGGCCGCTCGGGCGCCGAGGGCCTCGGCTTCGGCGAGCGAGCTGACACGGGCCTGATGCCGCACCCGCAACACCGGTGAACGGCCCTCGGGATCACCCCAGGCCGCTTCGATGTCCAGCACGCCGGGGTCTGGGTGGCGCCACTGGGCATAGGCCGCCAGCGGCATCGAGCAGCTGCCTCCCATGGCCCGTGAGACGGTTCGCTCGGCCGCGACACGCAACCATGTCGGCATGTGCACCAGCGGCGCCAGTGCGGCGACCAGCTCCGGACGCCCCGAACGGATCTCGATGCCCAGGGCGCCTTGCCCGGCGGCGGGCAACGACTGGCCAGGCTCGAACACGGCACGGATGCGATCGCCCAGCCCCAGGCGCTTGAGACCCGCCGCCGCCAGCACGATGGCGTGGTACTGGCCTTCGTCAAGCTTTCGCAGCCGGGTGTCGAGGTTGCCACGCAAGGGCTCGATGCGGACATCGTGGCGACCCAGGCGATCCAGCGCCTCCCTCAGCAGCACCAGCCGGCGCAGGCTGGATGTACCCACCACCGCCCCGTCGGGCAGGTCCGACAGGCCCTCGGCATGGGGGGATACCCAGGCGTCGCGCGGGTCCTCGCGCTCCATCACGCAGGCCAGTTCAAACCCCGCCGGCAGGTCCATGGGCACATCCTTGAGGGAATGGACGGCGATGTCCGCACGTCCCTCCTCCAGCGCCACTTCCAGCTCCTTGACGAACAGCCCCTTGCCGCCCACCTTGGACAGACTGCGATCGAGGATCTGGTCGCCTTTGGTGGTCATGCCCAGCAGGCGGACGCTGTGGCCATGCCCTTCCAGCAGCGCCTTGACATGCTCGGCTTGCCAGAGCGCCAACCGGCTCTCGCGCGTGGCGATGGTGATGGACAGCGGCAGGGGAGTGGTTGAGAGCGACACGGTGCGTGTTTGAGAAATTTTCAAGCCTGGCGCGGCGTTTCGTACCCGTTTGGTACCGTCCCGACGGCTTTATGACAGCTTTCGGATGCTAGCATGCCGCTTGCCCAAAATTTCAGCAGCTCCTGCTCCATGAACCCCGTGACCCAACGTGCCGCCCGCCCGCCGCGCATGCGCAACAGCACCGACAAGGACCAGCCACTGATCGATGACATCCGTTTTCTCGGCCGTCTGCTGGGCGATGTGATCCGGGAGCAGGAGGGACAGGCCGCGTTCGATCTGATCGAACAGGTGCGCCGGTTGTCGGTGGCGTTCCGCCGGCATGCCGATGCCGCCGCCGACCAAAGCCTGAAGAAGCTGCTCAAGAGCCTGAGCGCCGACCAGACGGTGAGCGTGATCCGTGCCTTCACGTATTTCAGCCATCTGGCCAATCTGGCGGAAGACCGGCACCACATCCGGCGCCGTGCCGTACACGAGCGCGCGGGCGACATGCAGGAAGGCAGCCTGGCAATGAGCCTGCGGCGTCTGCGCGAAGCGGGCTTCAAGTCAAGTGACATCGAGCGGGCCCTGGACCGCTTCCATGTTTCGCCGGTGCTCACCGCCCACCCGACCGAGGTCCAGCGCAAAAGCATCCTGGATGCCGAACGGGCCATTGCCCGCCTGCTGGCCGAGCGGGATGCCCCGTCTGGTCTTTCGTCACGCGAACGGGCCGACAACGAAGGACAGATCCGGGCCCGCGTCGTGCAGTTGTGGCAGACGCGCTTGCTGCGCTTCACCAAGCTGACCGTGGCCGACGAGATCGAGAACGCCCTGAGCTACTACCAGGCCACCTTCCTCGAACAGATTCCGCGGCTTTACCGGGATCTTCAGGACAGCCTGCAGGAGTCCGGCGGTGCGGGGCATGCGGTACCGCCGTTCCTGCGCATGGGCCAGTGGATCGGTGGTGACCGCGACGGCAACCCCTTCGTGACCGCCGACACCCTGCGCCTGGCCCTGCGCAGCCAGGCCGACCTGGTGCTGCGCCACCACCTGACACAGGTGCACCTGCTCGGTGCCGAACTCTCGATGTCGGCCATGCTGGCCGACTTCAGCCCGGACATGATGGTGCTGGCCCAGCGGTCGCCCGACACCAACGCCCACCGCCAGGACGAACCCTACCGGCGGGCTCTCACCGGCATGTACGCCCGGCTGGCAGCCACCCTGCGCGAGCTGACGGGCGGCGAAGCGGCCCGGCACGCTGTGGCCCCGCAGGACCCCTATCTGCGATCGGAGGATTTTCTGGCCGACCTGCGAACCATCGAGGCCTCGCTGCTGGCTCACCATGGCGGTGCACTGGCACGGGCGCGCCTGCAGCCGCTGATCCGTGCGGTCGAGGTGTTCGGTTTTCATCTGGCCACGGTGGACCTGCGCCAGAGTTCGGACAAACACGAAGAAGCGGTGGCTGAATTGCTGGCGGTGGCACGCCTCGAGGCCAACTACAGCGCGCTGGACGAAGCAGGCAAGCAGTCCGTCCTGCTGCGCCAACTCAGGGACGCCCGTCCGCTGCGGGTGCCTAACGCCGACTACAGCGAGCACACGCGCAGCGAACTCGCCATCTTCAACACCGCCCGCGAAGGGCGCCGGCGCTTCGGCGCACAGGCCATCCGGCACGCCATCATCAGCCACACGGAAACCGTCAGCGACCTGCTGGAGGTGCTGCTGCTGCAGAAAGAGTGTGGCCTGATGCACGGCCTGCTGGACGACGACGCCTCCCCCGCACGGTGCGAGCTGATCGTGGTGCCGCTGTTCGAGACCATCGAAGACCTGCGCAACGCCGCACCCATCATGCGCGACTACTACGCGCTACCCGGCATCCGGGCCATGGTGCAAGCCGGTGATCCAGCGGGCTACTGCGAACAGGATGTGATGCTCGGCTACTCCGACAGCAACAAGGACGGCGGCATCTTCACCAGCAACTGGGAGCTCTACCGCGCTGAAATC
>JALOSN010000185.1 GCA_025458415.1 Hydrogenophaga sp. | reverse complement strand
CATGACGGCCAGCTTCGGGCGAAACTCAAGACACTGCCGGGCCATCAGGTCGACCTGGGTCGATGCGGTCAGCGCGTGGACAGCGAAGCGGTCGGGATGCCGGGCCACCACGTCCAGCGTACTGGTACCGATGGATCCCGTGGAACCCAGAACGCAGAGAACAGTCTTGTTCGTCATGGGCATCGACTCATCAGGTGGATCAGCACTCACAGGGTGATCAGCATCATTGCAAGGGGCAGCACAGGGAGCAAGGCGTCAACCCGGTCGAGAACTCCACCATGCCCCGGCAGCAGCTGGCTCGAGTCCTTGACACCCGCACTGCGCTTGACCAAGGACTCGATCAGGTCCCCCACCACGCTCATGGCGGTCAGGAACAGCAGCGAAAGCACAGCCAGGAACGGGCCCAACGCCCACAACCTCGAGTACAGACTTCCCTGATCGCCGAAACCGCTGCTGTCGACCCATACCCAAACGGCGGCCATCAGGCACACGCCCGTCAACCCACTGATCGCGCCTTCCCAGCTCTTGCCGGGGCTGACCGTGGGCGCCAGCTTGCGCCGGCCGAATCGCTTGCCTCCGAAATAGGCCGCCACATCGGCCATCCAGACCAGCAGGAACACCGACAGAAGAAAGCTCAGCCCGATCTGGCGTGCCTGCACCATGGCCAGCCAGGCACAGCCCAGCAGAAAAAGGCCAACAGGAAGACGGACGGCTGCAGGCCAGCTTGACCAGCCGGCCGCCCCACGTGCCAAAGCCACCACGGACAGGACCACCCACGCAGAGCCGGTCAGCAGCCAAAGCAGGCGCCAGGAACGGTCCAGTGCCCCCAGCCACCATGCCAGTGCAAGTGCCAGCCCCAATCCTGCGCCGATGAGCAGGGCAGCTGGTCCAACTCGCCCGTTCAGCCGGGCCCACTCCCAGCCCGCCGCTGCCAGCATCAGGAGGCTCAATGCAGCGAACGGTTCGACTCGGGGGTAAAAGAGAGCGGGCAGCAACACCGCCAGCATCAGGAGCGCGGTGATGACACGCTGCCTAAGCATGACTCTGGCCCAACACGGATTCGGCACCCTCCGTGGCCTCGACCTGCTCCGAAGTCAGTCCAAAGCGTCTTTCTCGGCCGGCAAATTCTGCGAACGCCATATCGAGTTCGGCCTCGTCGAAATCGGGCCAGAGGCAATCCGTGAAATGCAGCTCGGTGTACGCCAGTTGCCACAGCAGGAAGTTGCTGATGCGCTTCTCTCCACCGGTTCGAATGAGCAGGTCTGGGTCACCCACGGCCGACAGCGCGGTGGCCTTTGACAGACTGGCTTCCGTGATCGGCTCCCCGCGCTCGGCGAGCGTGCGCGCCGCATGCACGATATCCCAGCGACCGCCGTAATTGAAGCAGACGTTGAGCAACAGCTTGTGGTTGAGCGCCGTTTCCTGCTCGGCAGCACGGACGCCCTGTGCCACCCGCGCGGACAGGGATGCACGGTCACCGGGAAAGTAGAGCCGCACGCCACTCTGCCGCAGGCTGGGCACCTCGCGTGACAACGCCATGGCCAGCAGCTCCATGAGTCCGGAGACCTCCTCGGCTGGCCGGTTCCAGTTCTCGGTGGAAAACGCGAACACCGTGAGCACCTGCACCCCGCGCTCCATGCAGGCGCGCACCGTTCGGCGAAGTGCCTCCACGCCCTGCTTGTGGCCGGCCACCCTGGGCAGCCAGCGCTTCTTGGCCCACCGGCCATTGCCATCCATGACGATGGCAACATGGCGAGGGACGCCAGCGCGGACAGGCGCAAGGATCAGACGGCCAGGATTTCCTGCTCCTTCGAGGCCACCAGCTTGTCCACCTCACCGATCATGCGGTCGGTCAGCTTCTGGATGTCTTCCTGAGAGCGACGATCATCATCTTCGGAAGCCAGTTTGTCCTTGACCAGCTTCTTGACCGCCTCGTTGGCGTCCCGACGCAGGTTGCGGATGGCGATCTTGGCGGCCTCACCATCCCCGCGAACCACTTTGGTCAACTCCTTGCGACGCTCCTCCGTCATGGGCGGCATCGGCACGCGAATCAGGTCACCCTGGCTCTGCGGATTGAGTCCGAGGTCGGATTCCCGGATCGCCTTTTCGATCTTGGATCCCATGCCCTTTTCCCAGGGGGCCACCCCAATGGTCCTGGCATCCAGCAGGGTGAGGTTGGCCACCTGCGACAGCGGCAGCATGGACCCGTAGTACTCGACGTGCACCGTGTCCAGGATCTGGGGATTCGGGCGCCCGGTGCGGATCTTGGCCAGGTTGCCTTTGAACGACTCGATCGACTGCAGCATCTTGTGTTCGGCGGTCTGGCGGATTTCGGCGATGCTCATGAAGACTCCTCAGTTTGAGAATGCGATGACGGATCAGCGCGGTCAGACGTGAACCAGCGTACCTTCGTCACCCCCCAGCACCACCTTGCGCAGTGCACCGGGCTTGAAGATCGAGAACACTTTCACCGGCAGCTTCTGGTCACGGCAGAGAGCGAAGGCTGTGGCATCCATCACTTGCAGGTGCCGGGCCATGGCCTCGTCAAAGGAAATCGCCTGGTAGCGCGTTGCGCTGGGATCCTTGTTGGGGTCCGCCGTGTACACGCCATCCACCTTGGTGGCCTTGAGCACGATCTCGGCGCCGATTTCAGCGCCGCGCAGGGCTGCTGCCGTGTCCGTCGTGAAAAACGGGTTGCCGGTACCGGCGGCAAAAACCACCACCTTGCCCTCTTCCAGATACTGAAGTGCCTTGGGTCTGACGTACGGCTCGACCACCTGTTCGATGGCAATGGCCGACATGACCCGCGCCACCACACCGGTCTTGTCGAGCGCGTCGGCCAGGGCCAGCGAGTTCATCACGGTGGCCAGCATACCCATGTAGTCGGCCGTGGCACGGTCCATGCCGACCGAACCGCCGGCCACCCCGCGGAAAATGTTCCCGCCACCGATCACGATGGCAATCTCGACCCCAAGGCGGGACACCTCGGCAATCTCCTCGACCATTCGCTCAATGGTTGCACGGTTGATGCCGAATGCATCGTCGCCCATCAGGGCCTCGCCTGACAATTTCAACAATATGCGCTTGTACGCTGGCATGTGAAGACTTTCAGTGGTTCGATCGTGCCTGCAGGTTCCTGGCTGCCGGCCATGAAGTCGTTCGCCGGTGCATACCCACAACCCTCAAGTGTAGCGAGCCCTTTCTCAGACCCGCTGTCGCCATCAGATACACAAACGGGCCTTGCGGCCCGTTTGCTGGACAAGCGGAAGCCGGGTACTCAGGCGTTCTTGGCGGCAGCCACCTGCGCAGCCACTTCAGCAGCAAAGTCATCGACCTTTTTCTCGATGCCCTCGCCCACCACGAACATGGTGAAGCTCCGCACCGTGGTACCGGCAGCCTTGAGCATCTGCTCGACGGTCTGCTTGTCGTTCTTGACGAAGGGCTGGTTGAACAGAGACACCTCCTTGAGGTACTTCTGCACCGATCCTTCGATCATCTTCGCGGCGATATCGGCCGGTTTGCCCGACTCGGCCGCCTTGGCGGTTGCCACCGAACGCTCCTTCTCGATCAGTTCGGCAGGCACCTCGGCCGAGGTCAGGGCCACGGGCTTCATGGCCGCGATGTGCATGGCCGTGTCCTTGGCAGCCACCGCGTCACCTTCGAACTCGACCATGACACCGATGCGCACGCCGTGCAGGTAGGAAACGAGTTGGCCACCCCCGCTGTAGCGCCTGAAGCGGCGGATGGACATGTTCTCGCCGATCTTGCCGATCAGCCCCTTGCGCACTTCCTCGACCGTCGGACCGAAGCCTTCCATCGAAAGCGGCAATTCGCCCAGTGCTGCGACATCGGCCGGGTTGCTCTTGACGACCAACTCGGCGGCATGGTTGCAGAACGCCAGGAACAGGTCGTTCTTGGATACGAAATCGGTTTCGCAGTTGATTTCAACCAGGGCACCGACATTGCCGTCGATGAAGCTGGCAACCACGCCTTCCGCTGTCACGCGGCTGGCCGCCTTGCCCGCCTTGGTACCCAGCTTGACCCGGAGCAGCTCTTCGGCCTTGGCCATGTCGCCATCGGCCTCGGTCAGCGCCTTCTTGCATTCCATCATCGGGGCATCGGTCTTGGCACGCAGTTCTGCGACCATGCTTGCGGTAATAGCCATGTTTCAGTTCTCCTGTGGACGACCGGACCCGAAACGGTCCGGCCGACGATTGCATTGATCGGTCCGGTTGGGGGGCTATCGGCTGTGAAAAAGGGGCTACTCGAGCCCCTCTTCACGGCGAAGGTGCACCTCAGGCGGCAGAGTCTTCCTGCACCTCGACGAACTCGTCGTCGCCTTCGGCAGAAACGGCCTTGACCACATCGTTGATGGCATTGGCACGCCCCTCGAGCACGGCATCTGCGATGCCACGGGCGTACAGGGCGACGGCACGGGCCGAGTCATCGTTGCCGGGAATGACATGGTCGATTCCGGCCGGGGAATGGTTGGTGTCCACCACGCCCACCAGCGGGATGCCGAGCTTCTGGGCTTCGAGGACAGCGATCTTGTGGAAACCCACGTCGACCACGAAGATGGCATCCGGCAGCGCAGTCATGTCCTGGATGCCGCCGATGTCTTTCTCCAGCTTTTCCATCTCGCGGGCGAACATGAGCTGCTCTTTCTTGCTCATGTTGTCCAGACCGGTCTCCTTCTGGGCCTGCATGTCCTTGAGGCGCTTGATGGAGGTCTTGACCGTCTTGAAGTTGGTGAGCATGCCGCCCAGCCAGCGCTGGTCAACGTAGGGCATGCCTGCCCGCCGGGCTTCGGCAGCCACGATGTCGCGCGACTGGCGCTTGGTACCGACAAACAGGATCGTGCCACGGTTGGCGGTAAGCTGACGCACGAACTTCTGCGCCTCTTCGAACAGCGGAAGCGTCTTTTCCAGGTTGACGATGTGGATCTTGTTGCGGTGGCCGAAGATGTACGGGGCCATCTTGGGGTTCCAGAAGCGGGTCTGGTGTCCGAAATGGACACCGGCTTCCAGCATTTCGCGCATGGAGATAGGCATTTGGAGAGCTTTCCAGAGGTTGTGTCTTAAAGCCAGCCCCGATCGCCCTGCGATGGCAGGAACGACACCCGGATGGGCTGGTTTGCGATTGACCTTGCATCCGCATCACCAGGCCTTGGAAGACCCATGGCGCAGCAGCAGAAGCAAAGCCCGTCAATTATAGCAGGCAACCTGAACACGACGGAATGCGCTGGCGACGCGGGACATCGACCGTGTCCGCCCCCCTTTGAGCCGCGACCGTCCTGTCACGCCGATGCAGCACAAAGCGTGGTGAAATCCCATCGGTCTGCAGCATTTGTGTGCACTATCTGCTGACACCAAGCCATGCCGTCCGGAAGCCATTGACGCACCGGCGCCTGGGGCGCAGCATGCACTGACCCTCCCCCCTATCACCAACAGGAGCAACACCATGGGAATGTTCAGTTTCATCAAGGAAGCCGGAGAAAAGCTGTTCGGCATTGGCAAGGCGAAGGCGGCCGAGGCTGCTCCTGCGGTGGCATCCGGGCCCACCCCTGAACAAGTGGCCGAAATGAACCGCACGGCGGGTCAGGCCATTGCCAGGTACATCGACACCATGAATCTCAAGGTGGACGGGCTGGCCGTGCAGTACGACGGCGCAACGGAAACCGTTACCGTCTCGGGCATCGCACCGGACCAGCAGACCCGTGAGAAGGTGGTGCTGTGCTGCGGCAATGTCGCCAACGTCACCCGCGTCAATGACCTGATGACGGTCGCGACGCCCGAGCCGGAATCGCAGATGTACACCGTGGTCAAGGGTGACAACCTGTCCAAGATCAGCAAGCAGTTCTATGGCACGCCCAACAAGTATGGGCTGATCTTCGAAGCCAACAAGCCCATGCTCAGCCACCCGGACAAGATTTATCCGGG